>CAZFQH010000458.1:0-3788 GCA_964520805.1 uncultured Acidobacteriota bacterium
GTATCGCGCCGGGCCCCGGGTTCCGCCCTAAGCCGAAGGTGCGCTCTCCCGGGAGTTCGCGTCGAAAACGATGCGCATGAACTGCGCAAGTTGCGGGGAGCCCACGGCCGGCCGCTCGTGGAGAACGCGATCGAGCGCTGCCGCCATTTTTCCGGCATCCGGATACCGGTCGTCGGGGGAACTCGCCACCGCGTGCATGACCACCTTCTCGAGCCTTGGCGTCACCCGTGAAGAGATGAATCGAAGCGGAACGATATCCGCCCGCCGCACCTCATCCATGGAAGGCATGTCGGGATTCCCGGCAATGGGCCGTCGGCCCGCGATCATCTCGTAGAGGATCACGCCCAGCGAAAAGATGTCGGACCGGGCATCGAGGGGGGCGCCCAGCGCCTGTTCCGGACTCATGTACTGCAACCTGCCCTGGGGCGCATGTTTGCTGAGTTCCACGTACGACGACGGCTTGGAAATGCCGAAGTCGGTGAGTTTCACGGTACCGGCGAAGGAGACCATGATGTTCGCCGGGGAGACGTCGCGGTGGACGATTTGCAGGGGCCGGCCGTCAGCCCCTTCCCGTGTGAAGGCGAAGTCCAAGGCACTCGCGATTCGCGCGGCGATATAGACCGCCAGGTCCAGAGGCAACTTCAGCCCCTTCTCGTGCGTTTTTCGGAGCATCGTCTTAAGGTCGAAGCCGTTGACGTACTCCATCGTCATGTAGAGGTCGTGGTTGATCTCGCCCAGTTCGTGAACAGGCACGATATGAGGGTGATCGAGCAGGGCAACTGTCTTCGCCTCCTCGATGAAGAGCCGCCGGAAGTCGTCATTCTGAGCGAGTCCGGGCAGTATCTTCTTCAGCACCACGGTCTTGCGAAAGCTGTGGGGACCGGTGCGTTGCGCGCGGTAGATCTCGGCCATCCCGCCCCGTGAGAGCATTTCCTCAAGCACGTAGGTTCCGAAGATCCGGGGATACGTAGGGCGCAGCGTCTCTTTCGAATCCCTTTCCAGGATCAGATCCGCTGACTCGGAGGGATCTCCGCGCGACTCCGGCCGCGTCCCGGCCGAGGCCAGGCCCAGCAGATTGGGTCGAGGAGGTGCGCCAGACATGGAATGAAGAGGCGTCGGACATTACCAGACGCCCCATTCCCGACTTATGCGCCGCACCCCTGGGTCAAGGTGAGAGGGTGAGCGGGGTCACATCCAGAAAGCCGCGATGGCCAGCCGAATGGCCACCAGGATCAGCGAAGTCGCGAGAATGGTCTTGATGGACCGTACGGGCATTCTCCGGGAGGCCCAGGCACCGAGGATGCTCCCGGGCAAAGCACCCAGAGCCACCGCGGCGGTCAGCAGAGGATTCATATCGCCCCGGCCGAGATAGATGAAAGCGGAGACCGCGGCGGTGGGTCCGATCATGAAGGCCGAGGTGGCGGCGGCGACTCTGATCGGAATGCCGCAAAACGAGTTGAGAACAGGAACCTGGATGACCCCTCCGCCTACCCCCAGCAATCCAGAAATCGCGCCGGCGATCAGAGACACCGACATGCCGAGGGGCAGTCGCTTCATCAAGTAGCTGAGGGTCTTGCCGTCTTCGACCACCCGGCCTCCGAGACGTCCCAGATCCAGCCCGGCGTCGTCGATCACGTTTCGGGTTTTCGAACGCCAGGTCACGATGAGAGCCACTACGAACAATGTCGTGGCGAAGATGGCATAAAGAGCCCGAGTGGAAACATGCCGGGCGATCACGCCGCCCGCGAGGCTGCCGATCGAGGTGGTAAGCAGCAAGGTGAAGGCGAGGGGAATGTTCACGAGGCCCCTCTTCATGTTGACGAGGGTGGTGCTTGCGGAACTTGCAATCACCGCCACCAGACTCGCGGCCACCGCGGTGCGGGGCTCGATGTGGAAACCGAGGGCCAGCAGCGGTACCAGAAAAACACCGCCGCCAAGACCGAGCAGGGCGCCCACCATTCCCGTGAGGGCGCCGGTGAAGGCATAAAGGACAAGATCGAAGGCCGCAGGATTCATACGTAGCGCAACGATTCCGCGGGTTTTTGTCGAGCCGCGGAGAAGGAAGGGATCCAGGCCGCGAGCACGCACACGCCCAGCATGATCACGGGCGGGCGCACCACATCGATCAGCTTCAGCAGGGGATAGAGCCGGTCCCCGCCGTAGGTGTATTTCTGCGCTTCGCTGAAGGCGGGGATGCCGTAGTGCGAAAAGAACACGATGGTGACGGCACCCATCAGGGCGCCCAGAGTGGCTCCGAACAACCCGATGAGGAAGCCTTCCGACAGGAACACCGACAGGACATCCTGCTTTCTCGCCCCCATCGCCCGCATCGTCCCCATTTCGCGGGTTCGCTCGAAGGTGGCCATGAGCACGGTGTTCAGCACTCCCGCGGCCACGATGACTCCCATCACGAAGTTCATGATGGTGGCGATAAAATTCGTGACCAGCATTCCTCCGATGAAAGGACCCCCCATGTCCTTCCAGGTGAAGGCCACCGCGTTTGTCCCTGCCTGCCGGTACGAAGCGTTCAGACGGTCGCGGACGGCTTCGGATTCACGCCCCGAATCCGCGAGCCGCAAGACCACGAGCCCCGCCTGATCCGGCACATCCAGAAGATCTTGCACCGAAGCCAGGTCGGCGTAGCACGAGCCCCATTCGTACGCTTCCAGCCCCTTGATCGTGTACAGGCCCGTGACCCGGAGTCGGACACCGCTGATGCGGCCATCCGACGTGGTTCCAAGGGCCACCATGTCGTCGCCGGGGCCGATGCCGAGTTTTCGAGCGACCCCGCGATTGATGAGGACACCACGCTCTCCGGGCTCGAAGTGCCGCCCTTCGATCAGGGAGAGGTCTGGATAGGTGGCGGCGCGGCCTCCGGGGTCGATGCCGATGAGGACGCCGTCCATCGTCGTGGACTCGAAGGAGAGAAGCGCTCCCACCATCAGGCGAGCGAGGCCGGATTCAATCCGTGGGTCGATGGCTTTGGCTTCACGAATCAGGTTCGCGGGGGCCTGAATCAGCCGATAGTTGTTTTGCGGCATGATGAAGGAGATCTCGCCGGACTCGTCCTCGGCGGCGTCCGCGCGGTAGACCTGAACATGGCCCAGGGTCGCGTTTTTGGCGGGTTCGACCACCGACCTCTCCATGGCATCGGTCCAGGCCTGCCCCAGCACCATCAGGGCGATCCCGAAGGCGAGCGCGCCGATGGTGAGAGCGGTGCGCCGCCGATGTCTCGCGAGGTTTCGGAAGGCCAGCCGCAGAATGAACGCCGCCGAAAATCGATCTCTCATCAGGCCCGGCCCCCGACCTTGCCGCCGGTATGCCAGAACAGAGAGGGGACGCGGGTCAAGGCCACCTCAATTTACCAAGACCCGTGTTCTATCGGCGGAACGGGCCGGTTCGAGGACCGGGCAACCGCAGGGTTTGCCCCAATATCTGAGAAGACGTCTTCCCCGCGCAAGTGACGACCGCCCCTTTCCGATCGACGAAGTCGGCACATCCGCGGTCGATATACTCGGCGGCCCGCTATGAAGCTCCGCGCCGCGATCACCTCCATTGGCCGCTACCTCCCGCCGCAGGTGCTGGACAACCAGCACTTCGAGCAATTCGTGGCCACGAACGACGAGTGGATTCGAACCCGCACCGGCATCGTCACAAGACACCACGCGGAGAAAGGCGTCGGGACCTCCACCCTCGCCACCGAAGCCGCCCGGGAATGCCTCGAACGCCGCGGTGTGGCCGCCTCGGAAATCGACCTCATCGTGCTGGCCACGATCACTCCGGACATG
>CAZFQH010000459.1:0-480 GCA_964520805.1 uncultured Acidobacteriota bacterium
CTTCAGCGTAGGAACCACGGTCGGACCGGACGAGTTCTACGCCAAGGGCTTCATCGGCAAGAACGAGACGGGGACGGTCAAAGTCCTCGGCAAGGGAAAGCTTTCGAAGAATCTCACCGTGAAGGCGCATCGATTCTCCGCATCGGCGAAAGAGGCGATTGAGAAGGCCGGCGGCGCGATCGAGCTCCTTGGCGTCAAGGCCGCGGCCTGAGGGCCGTCCGGCCCGCTGAAACATTCCGAACCATGAGTCACATGAGTCAACCGACAAGCACGGTCGAGGCCAGATGAACATACTCCAAAGCCTCCGTAACATTTGGGATGTCCCGGATCTCCGGAAGCGCGTGCTCTTCACGCTCGCGATGCTCGGCATCTATCGGCTGGGCTCCCACATCCCGACGCCCGGAATCAACTCGAAAGCACTCGTCGAGTTCTTCGAGGCCAACAAGAGCAACATGTTCGGACTCGTCGACATGTTTTCGG
>CAZFQH010000459.1:490-3780 GCA_964520805.1 uncultured Acidobacteriota bacterium
CTTCGCCCTGGGCATCATGCCCTACATTTCGGCGTCGATCATCCTTCAGCTCCTGACCGTGGTGTGGCCCTACCTAGAGCGGATCAGCAAGGAGGGCGAGCTCGGACGCCGAAAGATCACTCAGTACACCCGCTATGGGACGGTCCTCCTTGCCATCGTTCAGTCGTTCGGTATCACCATCTGGCTCGAGCGCACCAGCCTCACCGAGAATTTCCGCATCGTCGAGTCTCCAGGCTGGGGTTTCCGACTCTTTGCCACCCTGACCATGACCACGGGCACCGCTTTCATCATGTGGCTCGGCGAGCAGATCACGGAACGTGGGATCGGCAACGGGATGAGCCTCATTATTTTCGCCGGCATCGTAGTGGGCCTTCCCACCGCGGTCATCGACACGGTTTCGAAGATTCAGCGTGAAGAGCTTTCGATCATCACCGCGATCTTCCTGCTGGCCCTGATGGTTGCGGTGGTGGGCTTCATCGTCTTCGTCGAACGCGGCCAGAGACGGCTCACCGTCCAGTACGCGAAGCGGGTGGTCGGAAACAAAATGATGGGCGGCGCTTCCACCCATCTGCCCCTGCGGGTCAACACCTCGGGCGTCATTCCGGTGATCTTCGCGTCGTCGATCATCGCATTCCCGCAGACCCTCATCCAGATGTTCGCGCCCAACAATTTGTGGATGCAGTCGATTGCCGAGCAGCTCCGGTGGGGCATGCCGCTTTACAACCTGCTCTACGTCACCTTCATCATCTTCTTCTGCTACTTCTACACCGCGATCGTCTTCAATCCGGAAGATGTGGCGGAAAACATGCGCAAAGCCGGGGGTTTCATCCCCGGGATCCGTCCGGGCAAGCGCACCGCCGAGTATCTCGACAAGGTGCTCGGGCGCATCACCTTCGGCGGCGCCATTTACCTGGCCATCATCGCCCTCCTGCCGGAGTTCCTGATCACCGGCTTCAAGGTCGCTCCGTTGCCGTTGATCGGCCCCTGGCTCGATGCCTTCTTCACCAACAACAACCTGTCGTGGGTGACCGAGGGGCTGGGCCTCAACTTCCTGTTCGGGGGAACCTCGCTCCTCATCGTGGTCGGCGTGGCCATGGATACGGTGGCGCAGATCGAAGCGCAACTCGTCATGCGTCATTACGATGGCTTTACCGGCCGAGGCCGGAGGATTCGTGGGCGTCGCTGATGTCTCGCCGAAGCGTCCCCTCTGCTTCCTCCTCCTGGGTCCTCCGGGCGCCGGGAAGGGGACTCAGTCGGCGATTATCGCCCGCAAGACGGGAGTCGCGCGCATTTCCACCGGAGAAATGTTGAGGGACGCCATTGCCCGAAAGACGCCTCTCGGCGAACAGGCGGCGCCGCTGATGGACCACGGGAACCTCGTTCCCGACTCCCTCCTGGTGGCCCTGATCGATGAGCGCGTCACCCACCCCGACTGCACCAACGGCCTGCTGCTTGACGGTTTTCCGCGCACCGTCAGGCAGGCCGAAGCACTCGACCAGCTGGTGCGCGACCGGGGCATGGAACTTGTGGTCATGAACTTCGATGTGCCCCGCGAAGTTCTCCTCCGCAGGCTTTCCGGTCGTCGCTGGTGCCCAAGTTGCCAGGCCACCTACCACCTCGAAAGTTCGCCTTCGAAGAAGGAAGGGGTCTGCGACACGTGCGGATCCGCTCTGATTCAGCGCGCCGACGACCGTGAGAACGTGGTGGCGAAACGTCTTGAAGCCTACGAAGCCCAGACCATTCCCGTGATCGAGCACTACGTGAAGCGGGTGGCGGTTCACCGGGTTGATGGCTATCGCGATGTGAGCGATGTTTTCGCGGAGATCCTCCCATTTCTGCAAGGAGAGAAGGCTTCGTGATCACCCTTCGCACCTTCGCCGAGATGGAAACGATGCACCGAGCGTGCAGCATCGTGGTCGAGACTTTGGAGATCCTGGCTGAAAACACCAAGCCGGGCGTCACCACCAAGGATCTTGATCTGATCGCCGCCGAAAACCTCAAGAAGCGTGGGGCGAAGTCGGCGTTCCTGGGTTATCACGGCTTTCCCGCCACCTTGTGCGCCTCCGTGAACGACGAAGTTGTTCACGGCATTCCGGGGAAGCGGATTCTCAAAGAAGGCGACATCATCGGATTGGACTTCGGAGCCATCGTCGATGGCTACTACGGCGACGCCGCTCGCACCGTGGCGGTGGGGAAGGTGTCCCCGGAAGCCGAGCGGCTGATGAAAGTGACGCGCGAGTCCCTCCATCGGGCCATCGGCACTGCCTATCCCGGAAAGCGGCTGGGTGATCTGGGCCATGCCGTCGAGAGCCATGTGGTTCATCATGGCTATACCGTGGTCCGCGAACTGTCCGGGCACGGGATCGGCCGCAAGCTTCACGAGGATCCGCAGGTTCCTAACTATGGTCCGCCGGGAAAGCGCGAGCGACTTGAGCCCGGGATGTGCCTCGCCATCGAGCCCATGGTGAACGCCGGAGCCGCCCCCACGCGGCCGCTTTCCGACAAGTGGACGGTCGTCACCGCGGACGGGTCGCTTTCTGCGCACTACGAGCTTACAATTGCGGTGACGGAACACGGCCCGTGGGTGTTGTCCGAGCCTTATCCCTTCGCACAAAGCTTGCGTCATGCATAGGAACCCCGAGCATGGCAAAGGCGAAAGGCGAGCGAATTGAAATGACAGCACGGGTCATGGAAGTTTTGCCGTCCTCCCTGTTCAGGGTCGAAACCCTTGGTGAGCATGGGAAAGTCCGCCAGGCGACCGCGCATTGCGCTGCTTCAGACGCATTGCGGGTCAGGCCGGGTGATGTGGTCGTTGTGGAGTTTTCACCGTTTGATCTTTCGCGCGGGCGCATCGTCAGATGCTCCTCGAACTGAAGGTCAAGGCGAGAGATATATGAAACGGAGTCTCAAGAAGTGAAGGTCCGATCGTCGGTCAAGAAAATTTGCGTCAAGTGCCGCGTCATCAGGCGGCAGGGCGTCGTCCGCGTGATCTGCGCGAACACCAAGCATAAGCAGCGGCAGGGGTAGAGAATGGCTCGCATCGCAGGCGTCGACCTCCCTCGAACCAAACGGGTCGAGACAGGTCTCCAATACATTTACGGCATCGGTCCTCACCGGTCCTCCAAGATCCTCGCCGAGGTGAAGATTGATCCGAACGTTCGGGTCAAGGATCTCTCCGAGGAAGAGGTGAGCCGGATCGCCAAGGCCATCGAGGCCCAGGGCGCGGTGGAGGGCGATCTGCGCAAGCAGGTGTCGCTCGACATCAAGCGGCTGATCGAGATCGGCTCGCA
>CAZFQH010000460.1:0-3760 GCA_964520805.1 uncultured Acidobacteriota bacterium
CTCGTCAACATCGCGTAGCGCATCGTCGCGCCTATGATGAACCGAGGGAAGGCATCGCGGAATGGAGGCTCCGGCCATTGATTAAGAACAGCAGGGTGTGGGCTGGACCGTTCGTTCCCCTCCCTCTCGGTTCCCTGGCCGCTCCGGCTCTGCTCCTCCTGTCCGCTCTCGTCTTCTCCGATTCGATCACGGGCGCGCACCAGTTGTTCCAGCGGGACATTCATACCCTCTGGAGAGCGCAGATGGCATCCTTCGTGAACGTGGTGCAGGCGGGATCGCTCCCCCTTTGGAATCCTTACCTCGCCTTCGGCCGTCCCTTGCTGGCTGATCCCGGGTATCAGGTCCTGTATCCCTGGACATGGGTGTATCTGTTCGTGTCCTTGCCCTTAGGCTATGCGCTCTATTCCTGGCTGCATATCGCTCTCTGTGGCCTCGGCGTGCGGAAACTCGCACACCTCGCGGGTTTGTCTCCGCTCGGGGCGTTTGGCGCCGGAAGCGCTGCACTTCTCTCAGGTCCGCTGCTCTCATACGTCAACCTGACCTTTCAACTCGCGGGGGCGGCCTGGTTGCCTTGGACGGTGGCCGCGGCTCTGCAAGTCTGGCGAAAGGCCGACCGCCCTTCGGTGCTCAGGCTCGCGCTGGTGCTGTCGATGCAGGTGCTGGCCGGTTCCGGCGAGATGATCGTGGCCGCAGGGACGGTGATCGGCGCTGGTGCGGTCGTGGGATGTGTGCGTCGGGGCTTTTTCCTCGGACGGCGTGGGTTGGCAGCGCTCGGGCTGGCCGGACTCCTGGGCGGGGCTCTTTCGGCGGTTCAATGGGCGCCCACAATCGCGTTGGTACACAGCTCGAATCGGCAGGTTCTGGACGATCACGCGCGAGGTGCCTGGGCGCTGCATCCGGCCCGACTCGTGGAACTTGCCATCCCGTCTGTGCTGAGCGACGCCCCTCTCCGGCCCGCGGTTCGGGACGCGTTGTTCAACGGACGCGAGCCGCTGCTCAACTCCATTCACATCGGAGGGGTCGTGCTGGCCCTTGGTCTGCTGGCCGCGATTCGTGGCGGAGGGCTGGTCCACGCGGCGATAGGGGCGGCTGCGGTGTTTACTTTCGCGGCCCTGGGACCGAACACGCCGCTGTGGCCGCTTTTGTCCGTCGGACCGCTGAGTCCTTTTCGCTTTCCCGAGAAGTGGATGTTGCCGGCCGCCCTGGCCCTGGCCCTGATGTGTGGAGCGGGCCTGGACACGTTGCGCGCCCCGTGGACCGATGTCCAACGAAGGCGGGCGCGGACCCTGGTCGCCGTGCTGGCGATGGCCGGCGTATTCGTGGCGGCCACGGCCTTGACCCCAGTCGGAGCGAACTTGTGGCTGAGGATCGCTGATGGAGGTTTGGAGGCGGCGCGCTCTCGACTGCTCGCCCCGGTCGCGGCGTTCGCCTTGATCGTGATGCTCATCAGTTGGCGCACCGCCCGCCCAGACTTGAGCGCGAGATCGCCCGTGATCGCGATGGCGCTGACATTGGTCACACTCCTGCCGGTGGCCCGTGACGTGAACCGCTCCACCCCCGCGGCCGTGCTCTCGTTTGTGCCCCGAGCTGCGCAAATGGTCGGGCCAAGCGGTGTGAACCGGCTGCAGTCCAGTCCACCCGCGGAGCCGTTCATCCGTGGGATGCTCGCGGTCAAGGGACTGGACATCGAGCCCGTGGCGGCCCTTGCCCGAATGGAGACGCTTTCCTCACCCGTATCGGCAGCCTGGGCGATTGACGGCGCCTACGACGCCGATGTCACGGGCCTGGGGCTTCCAGAACACACGATGCTGGTCTCGGCGGCTCTGCAGTTCACGGGAAGCCCCCTCGCCGAGCGTCTGCTGAGGCTGGGTGCGGTGACTCACGTGCTGACCGCTGACGGGGCGCAGTTCCCCGGCTTCCACTCGCTCGCGACCGTCCCCTGGCTGGGGGACAACCCCCTGGTGCTCCTCGCGGTGCCGGCACCTCGGCCAAGGGTCTTCATTGTGCATCAGACCCGCGACGCGGCCAGCCCGCGTGAGGCGATCACCCTTCTTGGCGATCCCACCTTCGACCTCGCTCGCGAGACTCTGATCGTGGGCGGACCCGCGATGACCGGAGCGAACACCGGCTCGACCTGCGCGGTGGTGCGCCGTGTCCCGGATTCGCTCGAGTTGAGCTGTACGCTCCCGGAAGAGGGGGTGGTGGTGGTCGCGGATGCGTGGGACGCCGGTTGGAGGGCCACGGTCGATGGCACCCCCACTCCGGTTCTTAGGGCGGATGTGCTGTTCCGTGGAGTCCGCGTGGCGGCGGGGACCCACAACGTGCGACTGCGTTACCGCCCGCCAGGCGTGATCCTGGGGGCACTGCTTACGCTCACGGGAGCCCTCGTCTGGGCCGCGTTGTTCCTTTCCGACCGCCGATTCCGGGGTGCGGCAAGGTAGCGGTCTGGGCCACGTCGAGCCCTCGCGCTCTTCGCCTCGCGCGACCGAGCCGACTAGGCGTAGGTTTGTCGCCCCGTGGCGGACGATCCTCAAAAGGAAGGCTCCGTGCAGGCATGGCCTACGCATAATCAGCAAGCGTGATGAACCCGGTTCTCAAGTTCGGTTGGGACAGCGACGACGGCGGGATCTTCACTCCGCCGAACGAAGCGCCCCTCACCACCGCCGAGTTCAATGTCATGGGACAGCTTCAATCGGCGGCCGGGGCCCGAGAACGCGTCGAGGACCCTTGACGCCGAGACGTGACGGTGAGGGATCCGTCACAGGTGGGGACTTTGAGCGCCGACGTGACACCTAACGTAGTGGCGCGGGACTTCTTCCGCCCGCAAGGAGCTTTCCATGAAACCTTCGAGAAGCACAATCTGCACTCTCTCCCTGGCCCTCGCGATCCCGCAGCAGGCGTGCACCGCGATCGGCGCGGCGATCGGCTCGTCGATCAAGCGGCCAAGCGCTCAACGTGAAACAGCGCCCGGTTCGGCGTCGGGCCGCCTCGTTCGCGGCAATCGGGTGGTGCTCCACTTGAGCGACGGAAGCTGCGTCGAAGGCGTCGTCGAATCGGTGGGCTGGCGGGTAGGCTCCGACTATGAGACGGCCTACCGCGCATTCCAGGTGAGCAGTCCCCGCGGCCGGCTCCTGCCCGATCTTGGGTCTGCCCAACTGTTGGGCGAAGGAGATCCATGGCCCCAGTCGGTCACGTTCCTGGGCCTCGATGAACGCGGAGTAGTTGTGCGTCGCCGTGGTGGTGCACCCGAACGAATTCCCTTCCAGGCTCTTGGTTCCGTGAGCGTCCATGGTGAGACGGTCGATGCGTCACTGCTGCGCAGTCTGGCCATCGAGGCTCGGGCCCCTCTCCTGAGCGAGATCCGGCTGGTGCAGCCCAAGGCGCACGTCCCGGTCGACAACATCATCTCCTTGGAGCGACCGGTGATGAAGGGGCTGGGGATTCAAGGCGCGGGCGTCGGCCTCACGCTCGACGCTTTGGGCGTCCTCTTCGTTTACCTCGCACTTTCAGACCTGAAGAACGCGGACTTTGGCTTTCGGTGGCCCGACTGATGTTTAGGCGTCACCCATTCTGGCCTGATTGTGAATGGGCCGGAGCCTCGGCGACTCTGTATTCGCTCCGCCTGATTCACTCAGGCGGAGCGAGAGTGGATGATGACTCGCCGAGCGGAGGCCCGGGGGTTTTTAAGGGGGGCCGGGGGCCGTGTCTGGCCTGATTGTGAATGGGCCGGAGCCTCGGCGACTCTGTATTCGCTCCGCCT
>CAZFQH010000461.1:0-2484 GCA_964520805.1 uncultured Acidobacteriota bacterium
ACATGGAAGGCTTCGACGCGGTCATCCATCTCGCGGGGGATCCCATCGCAGAGGGCCGCTGGACGGACGACAAAAAACGGCTCATCCGATCTTCCCGCGTGCCTTTCACTCGGAGGCTGTCCGAAACTCTCGGCGCCCTCAAGAAACCGCCCGCGGTGTTCATCTCCGCTTCGGCGACCGGGTATTACGGGGATCGCGGCGACCGCATCCTGCGCGAGTCGGACCCGCCCGGCGAGGGCTTTTTGCCCGAGGTCTGCCTTGAGTGGGAGGGTGCTACTGAACCTGCGGCCATCGCCGGGATTCGCGTGGTCCATCTTCGCACCGGTCTGGTGTTGACCCCCGCGGGCGGCGCGCTCGTGCCGATGCTCCTGCCGTTCAGCTTCGGTCTTGGCGGGCCTTTAGGGCATGGACGGCAGTGGTGGAGCTTCGTGGCCCTTGATGACCTGCTCTACCTGATCCACCATGTTCTGAACCACGACTCCATCAGGGGTCCCGTGAACGCCACGTCGCCGGAGCCGGTGACGAACGCCGACTTCACGAAGATCCTTGGCCGGGTCCTGAATCGGCCCGCGGTGATTCCCGTTCCCGAGTTCGCGTTGAAGGCGGCTCTGGGCGGCATGACCGAACCTCTTCTGATGGCGAGTGCTCGGGTCAATCCGGAGAAACTGCTCGACACCGGCTTCCAGTTCGCCTACCCGAAGCTCGAGGACGCGCTGCGACACGAACTCGGCCGCATGCGCGCCGGTTCGGGGGATTGATAACCTCTCCAATATATGGCAACCGCGCGTGTCTATCGCATCACCTTCATGAGCCAGGGCAAGGTCTACGAGCTTTATGCCCGCAGCGTGGGTGCAGCCGACCTTTTTGGCTTCGTCGAGGTGTCGCATCTGCTGTGGAGTCAGAAGTCATCGGTGGTCATCGATCCTTCCGAGGACAGCCTGCGCCATGAATTCGCCGGAGTGAAGCGATTCTTCGTGCCGATGCACTCGGTCATTCGAATCGACGAGGTCGATCACGAAGGTGCGGCCAAGGTTTCGGCTTCGGCGGGCGGGGGAACTGTGTCTCCATTTCCGGTCTTCATTCCTCCAGGAGGGGACAAGAAACATTGAGCCTCAGCGGGCACCGGGAGGCGATAGCAGCGGGCGATCTGGTCGACGGGTCCTTCCTGACCCGCGATGGGCTGACCCTCTCGACCTGGCGCATCGGCGCTCCCGACTGCTCGCTGGAGCCAGTTCTGCTGATCCACGGCCTCGGGGACCACTCAAGGTCCATGCCCTACCTCCGGCTTGGGCGGCTTCTCGCGGCCCAGGGGTTCGAGGTCTTCGCCTTCGATCGCCGCGGTTCGGGAGGGTCTTCAGGACTGTCCAACCATGCCTCCTCGTGGGAGGATCTGCGCGACGACCTCAGCCGCTTCGTCGACATGATCGAGGATCGGTGCGGCCGCCTGCCCTCGCTCGTCGGGTTGTCCTTCGGCGGCCTGCAGGCTCTTGATTTCGCGCTCGCCGCCCCTGAAAGCGTTCACTGCTGCGTGGCCATGGCGCCCGCCCTCGATACTTCAGCGACATCTCCCTGGCTGCGGCGGATTCTGCCCATCCTGGCGAGCTGGTTTCCCACCCTCAGCGTCGATCCCGGGCTTGACGATAGGGCGTTGACGCGGGATCCGGGCCTGTGTCGCGAGTACCGGGCGGATCCCCTCTGGAGGTCGCGCACCACGCCCGCCCTCGCGGCATTGGCGGTTGAAGCCATTGAGCGCGTACATCGGACCGCGGGGCAACTGCGGACCCCCCTTCTGGTGCTTCACGGCACCGCCGACCGCGTGGTTCCCATTCACGGGACCCGGACGGTTTTCCCGCATTTCGGTTCGGCGGACAAGACGTTCATCGAGTTGAAAGACGCCTGGCACGCCCTGCCGCTCGAACCCGGAAGCGACCTGATGGCGGAGCAGATGGCGGCCTGGCTGAAGGCGCGGTCTGTCGTGGGCGCTGGGCCAGGCACGCCTCGCCCCTAGGCCTTCGTTTGAATGTAGGGGCCGGGCATGCCCGGCCCGGTTACCGGTTACTCCTGGGTGTGGTGTGTCGCGCACCCTCATCAAGCAAGGCATGCCTCGCCCCTACGCCTTCGTCTTAACCGCAGGGGCCGGGCATGCCCGGCCCGCGCTGCGAACGCGACGATCCGGGTCACGACAACCCAGAGCCAAACCGATGCGGCCGCCTATCCCGCTCGTAGCTCGCGCGCGTGTGAGAGGTCGTGTCGCGAAACGGGCCGGAGCCCTGCCGCCTCTACGGTTGCAACGGCTACGGTATGGCCATCGAGGGCCATGAACTCCACTTCGTATGCCGCCCCTTCGTCGTGAATATGAACGACAGTGCCTGCATCACCTTTCTCCAGACTCTCGACGGGGAGGTTCATGGTGAGCACCCCACATTCGTGTTCGCTGAATTTCATTGGACACTCAAAGGATAGGCGGTGATCAGGCGGTGATCA
>CAZFQH010000461.1:2584-3759 GCA_964520805.1 uncultured Acidobacteriota bacterium
AGGCGGTGATCAGGCGGTGATCAATCTGGTAAGTCTCCAGTTGCCACATCGGAAGCGTTACTTCAAGATCAAAAGGAAACCACGAAGAAGAAGTCAACCAAATCCAGCGGAAACATCTTTCTCGACCTTGGCTTCGAGCCGGCGGTATTCTCCCGCGATCGTCGCGTTGTCTGGTCCTGCCACCGCGGAGTCGCTTGTCGATCGAGTGATCAACCAGGACTTCACGGCGGCTCGTAACCTCCTGCCCCTGGCCTTCGTAAACCTCCTCGTCCTGGATCCTCCGTACAACCTCACCAAGAACTACAACGGGCACGTCTTCCGCTCGCAGGACGCCGGTGATTACACGACCTCGAGGGCATCGTCGCGTCCCTTGTTCCCCTTCTGAAGTCGACCGCTTCGATCTACGTGTGCAGCGACTGGCAGACTTCCAATCTTGTCTTTCCCGTTCTGGACCGGCATCTTCAGGTTCGAAACCGGATCACCTGGGAGCGAGAGAAGGGGCGGGGCGCCAAGGCGAACTGGAAGAACAACACCGAGGACATCTGGTTTTGCACCCTGGGCGACGAGTATCACTTCGATGTCGAAGCGGTGAAGCTGAAGCTGAAGCGAAGGGTGATGGCGCCGTATCGAACCGACGACGGAGCCCCTAAGGACTGGGAGGAGACCGGGAGCGGCAATTTCCGACTGACCCATCCGTCGAATCTGTGGTCCGACATCACAATCCCGTTCTGGTCCATGCCGGAGAACACGAATCACCCAACCCAGAAGCCGGAGAAGCTGATCGCGAAGCTCCTACTGGCGAGTTCCCGGCGAGGCGACTTTGTGTTCGATCCGTTTCTTGGGAGCGGTACGACCGCGGTTGTCGCGCGCAAGCTTGGTCGGCGCTTCTGCGGAATTGAGCTCAACCTCGAGTACTGCTGCCTCGCCGCAAAACGCCTCGCGCGGGCCGGGGCTGATCCAGCCATCCAAGGGTATTCGGACGGCGTCTTCTGGGAACGAAACAGCCTTCGGGATCAAAAGGCGCGCAAGGGAGGGGAAACGCCCGCAAGCAGGCATGCCGGGCTCTTCGATGAGTGAGGCTGTTCGCGGCCTGATCTCGTTTTTCGCCGAGTACGACGGAGATCTACTCATCGCTCCTGGTCCGGTGGCGCCACGAACGCGACGCCGCCGCCAAG
>CAZFQH010000462.1:0-3749 GCA_964520805.1 uncultured Acidobacteriota bacterium
CCCGTGGCCTGATGGATTGTGGCCAGAAACGACGCGCCTTGCGTGCGAAGGAAGTCGAGGATCTGCAGGGCGCGTTCCGAAAGACCTTCGGGCAGCGTGGTGAAAGCATCGGGAGGAACCAGCCGTCCAAGTGATTCGGCGAGGTAGAGACTGATTCGTCCGTCATGACTTCCGATCGGCCCGTGTCCCACCCACACGATTTCCCCCGCCGCGAGCAATCCATCGAGATCGGAAGGCACGTACGTGGAAACGCGCGCAGGAAGAATCTCTCGCTCCAGGTCGGACGCCACGAGATCGACCCCCTGCAGAATCTCCAGGGTGTCGAGAAGGGCATCTACACCCTTACGCGGCGCAGTGACGCCTTGCCACCGGGTCAGGAGACGCGTGAAGACATGCTGCTCGGCTGGAACGACTTCGCGGCGCAACGCGGCCAGGGTCTTCCGACGGACCAGCTGGAGAACATCCGGGTCGCACCACTCCATGTGAACGCCGCCGGGACGGAACTCGCCTTCGAGGATCTGGGCCCTTCCGTGGAGCGTGCGGAAGACGGCGTCGATTTCAGGCGGAGACACTCCGTATCGCTGTGCCGCATCGGCCGTGGTGAAAGGTCCACGCGTGCGCGCGTATCGCCGCAAAATGCCGATGAGCGCATCCGGGGTGCTTTCGAGGAAAGTGTGGGCGAGACCGGGCGGAAGCGGCGTTCCGAGGGCATCTCGATAGCGGCCCGCGTATTCAACGGGGATCAGACGAGAAGCACCCGCGATGCGCACTCGCACCACGCGTCTGGTTCCGACCAGGGAATCAAGCGATGCAGCGACATCGACCGACACGCAACGGGCCGCGACCTCGTCTTCAGTGAGGTCGCCTAGCTTGAGGAGAAGATCGTGGAGTCCGTCGGCGTGCTTTGCCTGATAGTCCGGATCGAGGGACTGAAGCTGCAACTCGACTTCCTCCATGGCGCCCTTGTCGAGCAACTCGCGAAAGTCGGTGGTCCCGAGGATTTCTTCGAGCTGCGACTGATCGATCGAGAGAGCCTGAGCGCGTCGCTCGGCGAGCGGCGCATCGCCGTCATAGAGATAGTTCGCGATGTACGAGAACAGCAATGCCGATGCGTAGGGCGAAGGCTTGGTGGAGTCGACGGTGGTGACGCGGATGGCGCCGCGTTCGATTTTGCGCAGAACGTCCGTGGCGGAGTCGAGATCGAGCACGTCGCGCACGCATTCGCGATAGGTCTCCAGCATGATCGGGAACGAGGAGTACTGAGAGGCCACCGCCATCAAGTCGGCCGCGCGCTTGCGCTGGCGCCACAGCGGCGTTCGCATTCCTGCGCGGCGACGAGGAAGCAAGAGCGCGCGTCCAGCGGCTTCGCGAAACTTGGCCGCGAAGAGCGACGTGCTTCCGAGCTGACGGATCACGAGATCCTTCAGCTCGGCCGCGGAGGGAAACAACGCGTCCGACTCCAGAGTGTTCTCGCCTTCCGACAGCCGAAGAACGAAGCCGTCGTCGGTCCACATCGTCTCGACCACCATGTCGCGCTCGGCGAGCAGACGCGCGCTGACCGCCATGCACCACGGCGCGTGAACGCGCATACCGAACGGGGTCAGAACGCAGATGCGCCAGTCGCCCAGTTCATCGCGACAGCGCTCGACCACGATGTCCAGATCGGTCGGAACCCTGCCGGTCGCGGCGATCTGATCGTCGAAGTAGCGCATCAGATTCTCGGCAGCGCCCGCATCAAGGTTGTGATCCGTCACGAGCTTCGTGTGCGCGACGTTTCTGGGAAGTGCCAGCAGTTCGCGTGTCATCTCTCCGATGGTCCGACCGAAGTCGGCTGGACGACCGGGATTGTCGCCATGCCAGAACGGCATTCGCCCCGGCTGACCCGGCGCGGGCGTGACGATCACGCGATCCTGGGTGATCTGTTCGATGCGCCAGGTTGACGCACCCAGAATGATGGTGTCGCCGACACGGCTCTCGAAGACCATCTCCTCGTCGAGTTCGCCGACACGCGCGCCGCGTGTCGCACCGGCGAGGAAGACGCCGAACAAGCCGCGATCCGGAATGGTTCCGCCATTCATGACGGCGACACGCCGGGCCCCTTCGCGTGCCGTGATTACATCGGACAGACGATCCCAGGTCATGCGCGGGCGCAGGCCTTCAAACTCGTCGGATGGATAGCGACCCGACAGCATGTCGAGCGTGCTGTCGAAGGTCGAGCGTGTGAGTCCGGCGAAAGGCGCCGCGCGGCAAACAACGTCGTACAGCTCCGCTACGTTCCAATCGTCCATGCCCACCATGGCGACAAGGTGTTGCGCCAGGACGTCGAGCGGATTCCGCGGATAGCTGACGCGCTCAACCTTGCCGTCCTGCATCGCGCGGGTCATGGCGGCGCACGCCACCAGGTCGCCTCGAAACTTGGGGAAGATCACGGCCTCGCTCACACCGCCGACGTGATGGTTCGCGCGTCCGATGCGCTGCATGCCGCTCGCGACGGAAGGCGGTGACTCGATCTGGATTACCAGATCGATCGAACCCATATCAATCCCGAGTTCGAGTGACGATGTGGCGACGATCCCGCGCAACGTGCCGGTCTTGAGCCGATCTTCGATTTCCTTCCGTTGATCCGCCGCGACACTGCCGTGATGCGCGCGCACGAGGATGTCGCCTGCGAGTTCGTTCACAGCTCCCGCCAGCCGCTCGGCAAGACGCCGGCTGTTCACGAAAATCAGCGTGGTGCGATGGCTCTGAATCAGCTCCAGGAGCTTGGGATGGATGGCGCCCCAGATCGACGTGCGAACGGGGCCTTGCGAGGCGGGTCCGCTTGGGATGGCTTCGAACTCATCCAGCCGCGCCATATCGTCGACCGGAACTTCGATGCGCAGGTCGATGTGTTTAGGCGCGCTGGCGTCGATGATGGTGACAGGCCGCGGCGCGCCGCCGGCACTTCCACCCAGGAAGCGCGCGACCTCTTCAAGTGGACGCTGAGTCGCGGAAAGACCGATGCGCTGAAGCCTGTGCCCACAAAGATGCTCCAGACGTTCGAGGGACAGCGCGAGATGCGATCCGCGCTTGCCAGGCACCAGCGCGTGGATCTCGTCGATGATCACCGTCTCCACCGAACGAAGCGCCTCGCGCGCATTCGAGGTCAGCAGGAGATAAAGCGATTCGGGTGTGGTGATGAGAATGTCGGCGGGATGACGCGAGAACCGAGCGCGCTCACTGGCCAGGGTGTCTCCGGTGCGGGTCGCGACGCCCGGTTCGTAGACCGCCACATTCTGACGCCGCGCCATTTGGGTGACGCCGACGAGGGGTGCTCGCAGGTTGCGTTCGACGTCAACCGCGAGCGCCTTGATGGGAGAGATATAGAGGACGCGGCAACGCTGCGCATCGGGAGGCGGCGCCACGAACATCAGACGGTCGATCGACCACAGGAAAGCCGACAGCGTCTTGCCCGTGCCCGTCGGCGCAAGGATCAGCGTCGACTCTCCGCGAGCAATCGCAGGCCATCCCTGAACCTGGGGTGCCGTGGGGCCTGGAAAGACCGCTTCAAACCAGTCGCGGACGGGCGCGTGAAACAGTGACAGCGGATCTGACGTTTGCGTTTAGAACTCCGAAAGAATCTTCGAGTACGCCTTGGTGATGGCGTCGAACCACGTCTGCGCCATGATCTGGTAGCCGACTTCCTGGGGATGAAGAGCGTAAGTGAAACAAGCGCGATTTGCCAGTCAATCCGCGCGCACGCGTCCGGC
>CAZFQH010000463.1:0-3739 GCA_964520805.1 uncultured Acidobacteriota bacterium
GCGGCTATCGCGGCATAACTAAGACACCGTCCACTTTTTCGGGGCAATCCCAATCGCGCCGAAGAGCGTCTCGATGTTGTCGCGTACCACCTCGTAGAGCGCCGTGGCCTCAGGCCGATGGCGGCGGTAGACGCCGGGTGCGGCGCCGGTTTTGGACGGCGGGGTGGTAGCCAGCGTGCCGCGCCACGATGCCGGTTGGTGGGCGAGCCCGCGAGTATCGCTTGGGCTCGCGCCGTCTGGGGTCCGCTTATCGTGGAGGAATCAGCGCGGTGAGGCTGCGTCGGGCCTCAGCCACCCGGAGGCGAGCCGATCACGCGCCCGGGCCCGACGCGGGCGCGCGGACTGGTTGGCAAATCGCGCTTGTTTCACTTACGCTCTTCTGATGGACGGGGGCATTCGCGCCGGAACCGATGTGGTGAAGGCCTTGTGTCTCGGCGCCCGAGCCGTACTCATCGGCGGGGCCTACGCCTACGGCCTCGCGGCAGCGGGCGAGGCGGGAGTGACGCACGCCATCGAGATCCTTCGCGCCGACATGCCGCTTCTTGCGGGCGTGGCGGGAACATACGACACACTGTTGATTGATATCAAAACACCTGATACCCTTCCGCTCAATCACTTGGTTAGTAATTTCTAACTCCGGTCAGATAGTCCCAATCACCACTCGAATCAATTCAACACGAAAGGCTAACGAATGAACCCAACCATGCTAAATGTGAAGAGTGCGGCCAAGCTGCTCCGCAGTGTCGGAGTCTGGCTCATCGCAGCGCTTACGCTGGCGGTACCCGCGAGTCTCAGCGCCGATGGAAATCACTGTGACTTCGGTGCAAGGTGCACCAACCAAACCTGCGATTGGGAAGGCGGCATTAGGAAGTATTCAATCTGTCAGGATTTCTCTACAGGATGCGCTGCTTGGGAATTGTGTGACCCGATCCTTGAGGGTTGCGGCAGACTACCGAAGTGGATGGCGCGGGGTGGCCAGGTCCTCAGGCCGCCCACTATCGAACGGGACGCCCAAGGCAAGAATGTCGCGGTGCCCACTCTGGCGGGTCTGTAGGGGCAACCTTTTATGGGTCGCGCCAAAATGCGTTTCATAAAGCCAGCCGCGGCACTTCTCGCGCTGGCCGTCCCGGCCGCCTCGACCGGAGCGGCCAGCGCTCCCCTTCAGGGACCGAACTCACCCTACAGGGCAAACGTGGAAATCGTCCTCATGAGCGCCACCATGAAGCCCGCATCGGTTCGCATCGAGGCTCGGGCGCTTTCCGCAAACAGTCTGGTAAAGCGAACGCTCTTTGTTGCGAGGTCGAACCGCCCCAACGCGATTCCCCTGAGCGAAGGACTCTTCCAGATCCATGTAGTGGGTGACGGAACCTGGGCTTCGGATCAATTCGTAGAGGTCACGGGGGCGGCGCCCGAAAAGGACGTGCGACTGGAACTCTGGCCGGCGGCGGTCGTTTCGGGCGTGTTTCTCGGTCTGGGCAAGGACGGTCCAGCCGAGTTCGAGTTGGCGATTCAGACTCCAAGCGAAAATACGAGCCGCTCGATAAAGAGGAGCGCCAGGCCGTGCCCCATTTATGAGGATGGCGCCTTCGCTTGCGCTGTTCCCGCCACGGTGCTCGATTTGGAGCTTAGGGTTCGCGGTTTCGTCGGCGAGCGACGCTTCGACGTGCAGACGGAACCAAGCAAGAAGTCAGACCTCGGAACCCTCACCCTTCGGCGCGGCCCATCCGTCGAGGGCTTCGTCCGGCACTGGGACGGTTCGTCAGGGGCATCGGCCTCCATCAGCCTCAGCGGCGTGGACGTTGAGGGAATCAAGAAAGCGACATCCTCCGGCGCAGCCAATCGCCGTGGCTTCTACCAGCTCGTGGGAATCCCAAGCGGAATGCTTGAGATCAAGGCCCGCCTCGGATCCGCGCAGGCACGTGACCGTCTCATAGTGGAAGGACAGTCGCAGGTGCTCGCGCCACCCCTCAGATTGGAGCTGGCCCACACCCTCGAAATCCGAGTGGAACCGGATCTCGATTCCGTGGGCCGACCATGGAAGGTCGAAGTCCTCGACACTGGCAACCAGATGGAGTCAAGCCCCGTCCAGTGGGAGAAGGAGTCAAAACGCTGGCGTGCCCCAGGACTTGCCCGGTCGACGTATCTGGTCCAGGTGTCCGACTCGAAAGGCGAGCGTTGGTCCATACAAAGCGCCGATGTCCCTGACTCCACCTCGCTCGTGATCCAAATAGCGCCCCTTCGGGTGCGGGGGCGAGTCTCGTGGGGTCAGAAGCCCCTCGAAGCCGATCTCACTTTTGGCGGGGAGTTCGGGTCTCTGCGCGCCTCGATGCGATCGACGCCCGAGGGAACCTTCGAGGGGCGGCTTCCAGGCCGTCCCGATGCGTCCCGGCTCTGGACGGTGCTGGTGACCTCGGACGAGCCGAAGATGCGTCGAATCATTCCGGGAGTCCGTCTCGTCGAGGAAGGTGATGACTACGTCGTTGAGATTGAGATCCCGGGCACTGAACTTCGGGGCCGTGTCCGGGACGAGAACGGCGATCCCGTCGCCGCTTTGATCAGCGTGCAGAGCCTCGACAAGGTCGATCGCGAGCAAAAGGCCTACGCCGATGCGGCCGGGAACTATTCCGTCGCGGGCGTGGATCCGGGCGAGGCGATCGTGCGTGCCGATTACCGGGATCGATCCTCGTCGCCCCAAACCCTCAACCTGAAGGCGGAAGGCCGGCCCCACAGACTGGACTTGGTTCTCAATAAGCGCCACTCCCGATCGGGTCGTGTCGTTGACGCGCAGGGTCAGGGAATTCTCGAGGCTCTGGTCGTGGCTCAGCCCGTCGGGATCGGCCACCTGTGGGGGCCAGTCCAAACGACTTCGAGGCGGGATGGGATTTTCGACCTCTCCTTCCCGAATACCGTGTCTTCGGCCGCAGTTCTTGCGGGCGCCCCCGGCTACGCGCTGACTCCGGGAGTGTCAGAGGGCATGGAACCGACCGAAATCGTGCTGCAACCGGTAGGCGGCGAGCTAACGCTCAACTATGAGCGGATTCTGTCGGTCATGTTCTACATGACACCCGCGGCCTACCTAATCTCCGGCCGCTACATCGAACTCATCGACAACGGGCTGCTGCGAAGCTGGGCCCTGACCAACTTGACCAGCCTGGCTGGTGAGGCCGCGAGCTCTCTTCGGTTCGTCGACCGGCCGGGTCCCACATCCATGGTGGTGCCCCGGATGGCGCCGGGAAACTACGCACTCTGCGCACTGATGCCGCAGGAGAAGATGGGCTTCGTCCGAACTGGCGTGCTTCCCGAGAAGGGATGTTCGTTCGGCTACCTTAACTTTGGCGGTTCCCTGGGCCTGAGGGCTCCGGCCCGGTAGGTAAGGCGGCGTAAATAAGTAAAGGTAGCAACAGTGTTGATCGCGCCGAAGAGCGTCTCGATGTTGTCGCGTACCACCTCGTAGAGCGCCGTGGCCTCAGGCCGATGGCGGCGGTAGACGCCGGGTGCGGCGCCGGTTTTGGACGGCGGGGTGGTAGCCAGCGTGCCGCGCCACGATGCCGGTTGGTGGGCGAGCCCGCGAGTATCGCTTGGGCTCGCGCCGTCTGGGGTCCGCTTATCGTGGAGGAATCAGCGCGGTGAGGCTGCGTCGGGCCTCATCGGTGAGCGTCTGGCGAGCCATCGCGGCCACGCTGCCCATGGGCAGAACTTCTGAAGCGTGCGTACCTCTCCGACACAGTCGGTGCAGCGG
>CAZFQH010000464.1:0-3729 GCA_964520805.1 uncultured Acidobacteriota bacterium
GCATCGGGGAGGCGCTGCGAAACCGCGAACCTCGAATCATCGATGGCGCTACGCACAAAGCGGCCGTGGCCCTCGTCTTGCGGCCCTCGCCCCGCGGTTTAGGGCTGGAGGTCCTCTTCATCAAAAGGGCCGAACACCCGAACGACCCCTGGTCGGGGCACATCGGTCTCCCGGGTGGCCGGGCCGAGGCCACAGACCCGGGACTCGTCCACACCGCCATTCGAGAGACCGAGGAGGAGATCGGCCTGCGCCTGGCTCAAGACCGCGATCTTCTGGGCGCCCTCGACGAAACGCGCGCCACCGCCCGCACCCGAGCCATCGACATGAAGATCGCGCCGTTCGTATTCGCGGCCCGGAACGCCCCCGATGATCTGACTCTTTCGGAGGAAGTGGCGGCCACCCACTGGGTTCCTCTCACCGGACTCTTCGACTCCGCGAACACCGCTTCGGTCACGATGCAGCACCTTGGCCAGACTCTGCGCTTCCCCGCCATCGAGATCCAGGGGCTCACGATCTGGGGACTGACCCTGCGCATGCTCCGGAACTTCGAAACCCTCGCGGCCACGCGATGAAAGTAGCCCTCACCATCGCCGGTTCGGATTCAGGAGGAGGGGCGGGGATTCAGGCCGATCTGCTGACCTTCGCGGCTCACGGCGTCCATGGAACCACGGTCCTGACCGCCATCACCGCGCAGAACACCGTCGCTGTGACGCGGTGGCAGGCGCTCGATCCCGCGATGGTGCGGGCTCAGATCGAAGCGGTGGCGGACGACATGGAGATCGGCGCACTCAAGACCGGAATGCTCGCGAACCGCGGCATTATCGAGGATGTGGCGCGGGTGATCGCGGAGCGCGGTTTCAAGAATCTGGTGGTCGATCCGGTCATGGTGGCGAAAAGTGGCGACCGTCTTTTAGACCCCGAAGCGGAGGCGGCCTACCTTGCGCATTTGTTCCCTCTCGCCGCCCTGATCACTCCCAACCTTCCCGAGGCCGAGGTATTACTCGGGCGGCCGATCCGCTCGGTCGGCGAGATGAAGGCGGCGGCGCGCGATCTTTTCCAGCTGGGCTGCGGCGCGGTGCTGATCAAAGGCGGTCATCTCGAGGGCGACCCAACGGACATCTTCTGGGACGGCGTCACCCTTCACGAACTTCCCACTCCGCGGATCGAAACGAAGAACACCCATGGCACCGGCTGCACCTACTCGGCCGCGATCACTGCCCGCCTGGCCCTCGGCCACGACCTTGAGCGCGCCGTGCGGGGAGCGAAGGACTACCTGACCACCGCCATCCAGGAAAGCTACGCCCCGGGACGCGGTCACGGACCGGTACGCCACCTCAACCGCAACGCTCTCGCGTCCCTGCTGGCAGCCCGTGGCGAAAGTCCCTCCGCGTCGAAAGCGGATCTTTTCCGCCAGCTCCGCGTTGCCAAACCTTGAAATACTCCCGGTATTCCTGCGGTTCGGCGCCTTGATCTGACGAAAAATCTCTCACTTCCGCTCGCGGTCGACTTTCACCACGGACTGCTGGCCGACTGATATAGCCTCGTCGCCGCGGTCGAAGCCCGCAAGGGGCGCGGCCCTTTTCTGCAAGAGGACACAAAAACATGGCCGGGAGCAGTCTGCTCGCACTGATCGACGACATCGCCACGCTGCTGGACGACGTGGCCATCCTGACCAAGGTGGCCGCCCACAAGAGTGTCGCGGCCATGGACGACGTCGCGGTCCTTACCAAGATCGCCACCAAGAAGACCGCGGGTGTCCTGGGCGATGACCTGGCGTTGAACGCGCAACAGGTCACGGGCGTCGCCGCGGACCGCGAGTTGCCGGTGGTGTGGGCGGTGGCCAAGGGCTCGTTCGTCAACAAGGCGATCCTGGTCCCCGCGGCCCTCGTCATCAGCGCTTTTGCTCCGTGGGCGGTGACTCCCCTTCTCATGATCGGCGGAGCGTTTCTCTGTTTTGAGGGCTTCGAGAAACTCGCCCATAAATTCCTGCACAGCAAAGCCGAAGATGACGCGGCACACGCGGAACTCGCGGAAGCGCTGGTCGATCCAAACGTCGATCTGGTGGCCTTCGAGCAGGACAAGATCAAGGGCGCGGTGCGCACCGACTTCATCCTGTCCGCGGAAATCATCGCCATCACCCTCGGCACCGTGGCCACCGAGCCCTTCATGACCCAGGTGGGCGTGCTGACCACCATCGCCGTGGTGATGACGATCGGGGTCTACGGCTTTGTGGCCGCGATCGTGAAGCTCGACGATCTCGGTCTCCATCTCGGCGGCCAGAAAGGGAGCGCCGCCCAGGCGATCGGCGCCGCCATCCTGAGTGCTGCGCCATATCTAATGCGCTTCCTGTCCGTCGCGGGTACGGCGGCCATGTTCCTCGTAGGCGGCGGCATTCTGGTCCATGGCATCGGCCCGCTCCACCACTGGGTGGACGAACTGGGTCAAGGAGCCGGTCTTGTGGCGTCGCTGGCACCCTCTCTGATCGGCGCCGTGTTCGGGGTAGTCGCCGGAGGTCTCGTCCTGGCCGTGGTCACCGGGGTGAACCGATTGAGAGGCGTGAAGACCTCCCACTAGTTTGTTAGCGTTTCGGGAGTCCGTCGGGAACAGCGTTTGATCTCAAGCTGCGAGCTTCAGGGTAAGGCTCTTTCCAAGAGCGCTTGCTGCCCTGGTCATGGTCGATAGCGTCACCGAAGGATCATCCTTATCCAGGAGTCGCCGGATCACCGCACGACTCGTGCCCATGCGGCGTGCCAATTCGGCCTGGCTGACCTTCGCTTTGGTCATCACCTCAGTCAACTGATAGGCAAGTACGCGCTTGATCGCGAGCGTGGTTGCCTCGTCGAGGCGGCCCTCGGCCCGCAGGAAGTCCTCGAAATGCGTACCGGAGACACGCTGCACAATCGAAGTGTATCAAAATAGATACAGTAGTGTCCGCCTCAAAGACGCAAGTCCACTCCTCCCATACGTAGAATGAGACCCATGGACACTCAGGCGCTTCTCTCCCGACTCGGCATCGCACCCATCAACTCCGGAGGCAAGGGCCTCGCGTGGGTCTCGGCTCCTTCAGGGGAGGAAATCGTCTCGATCAATCCCGCCACCGGCGAGGTCCTCGCGAAAGTGACCGCGGTCAATGATGCCGAGTACGACCGTATCGTCTTTGAAGCCGCGGAGGTCTTCAAACGCTGGCGGATGGTTCCGGCTCCGAAACGTGGCGAGATCGTGAGGCAGATCGGCGACGCCCTGCGCGCTCACCAGGACGACCTCGGGGCCCTGGTCACCCTTGAAATGGGCAAGATCTACGCCGAGGGCAAAGGCGAAGTGCAGGAAATGATCGATATCGCCGACTTCGCCACCGGCCTGTCGCGGCAGCTCTACGGCCTGTCGATGCACTCCGAGCGGCCGGGGCATCGCATGTACGAGCAGTGGCACCCTCTAGGCCCCATCGGTGTGATCAGCGCTTTCAACTTCCCGGTCGCGGTGTGGTCGTGGAACGCGCTCGTTGCCGCTGCCTGCGGCGACACCGTCATCTGGAAGCCGTCCGAGCTCACCCCCCTGACCGCCATCGCCACTCAGAAGATCGCGGATGGCGTCCTGGAACGTCATGGCTTCGCCGGTGTCTTCGCACTCGCGATCGGCGGCGCGTCGATCGGAGCGCGGATGACCGCGGATCCGCGGTTGCCCCTGGTCAGCTTTACCGGCTCCACCGCGGTGGGACGCAAGGTGGGCGAA
>CAZFQH010000465.1:0-2489 GCA_964520805.1 uncultured Acidobacteriota bacterium
TCCGAAACCCCTCCCATGAGCTTCAGCCACCTCGCCTGTTCCCGGTGCGACGCCACCTACGAAAAGGGCAAGGTCTGGAACCTCTGCGTCTGCGGCGCGCCCCTGCTCGCCCGCTACGACCTCAAGGCGGCGGCGCTGGAGATGAGGCCGGGGCATCTCGAACTCCGGGAGAAAACCCTCTGGCGTTACAAAGAGGTTCTGCCGGTTGAGAACCCGGAACATCGTCTGTGCCTGGGCGAGGGAATGACACCCCTCCTCGACACGCCAGCGCTCGGGAAAGCCCTGGGCCTCCCCAGGGCCATGGTGAAGGAGGAAGGTGGGAATCCCACCGGCTCCTTCAAGGCCCGGGGGCTGGCCCTCGCCGTCTCCATGGCAAAAGCCCTCGGCGCCACCGACGTCTGTCTGCCTTCCGCGGGGAACGCGGGAAGCGCTCTTGCCGCCTATGCGGCGCGCGGTGGTCTCAAGGCCCATGTGTTCGTGCCGAAAGACATCGCGGAAGTGTTCCTGATGGAGACTCTGGCCTACGGCGCCGAAGTCCAGACCGTGGACGGCCTCATCACCGACGCAGGGAGAATCTGCGCGGGCCTCGCGAAGGAACATGGCTGGTACGAATGCGCCACCCTCAAAGAGCCCTTCCGGATTGAAGGCAAGAAAACCATGGGTTACGAGATCGCCGAACAGCTTGCCTACACGTTGCCCGACGCCATTCTCTATCCCACGGGCGGCGGCACCGGACTGATCGGCATGTGGAAGGCCTTCGAGGAGATGGAGGCCATGGGCTTCATCGGCCCAAAGCGGCCGCGCATGTATGCGGTTCAAGCCGATGGCTGCGCCCCCATCGTCAAGGCTTTCCAGGAGGGCAAGGAAACCGCCCCCATGTGGGAAGGGGCGACCACCCACGCCCACGGTCTCAGGGTCCCGAAAGCGATCGGCGACTTCCTGATTCTGCGCGCCCTTCGTGAAAGTCGCGGCGCGGGTATCGCGGTAAGCGAGGCCGAGATCATTCAGGGGGTCAAACTGATCGCGCGAACCGAAGGCCTCTTCGTCTCCCCCGAAGGAGGGGCCTGCGTGTCCGCGGCCATGAAACTCAAAGCCACGGGCCATCTCTCGGCCAACGATTCCGTGGTCATCTTCAACACCGGAACCGGATTCAAGTACGTCGACAACATGAAGCCGCTCTGGAATAACTAGCGCCATGGCGAGCAAGACCGTGAACCCAGCCGCGGCCCGGACCAGAAAACCCCGGGTCCATGTGATGTTCACGGGCGGGACGATCTCGATGAAGATCGATCCCATCACCGCGGCCGCGATTCCCGCACTCTCCGGACGCGCCATCGTGTCGCAGGTCCCCGGCCTGCGAAAGGCCGCTCGCCTGACCCTCGAAGACTACGCCCAGCTTCCCGGGCCCCACGTGACCCCCCGTTGGATGTGGGGACTCAAGCAACGCATCGCCGCCCACCTGGCCGATCCTCGAATCGATGGCATCGTGGTCACCCACGGGACGGACACCATTGAAGAGACCGCATTTCTCGTGGACCTCACCACCGAAACCACGAAGCCCGTGGTTTTCTGCGGAGCCATGCGGACCCTCGGCGAGCCCGGCTCGGATGGCCCTTCGAATCTTCTGATCGCGGTGCAGACCGCGGCGAACCCCGACGCGCGCGGGCACGGCGTCCTGATCGCGATGGGCGAGCAGATTCTGGCTGCTTCCGAAGCGGTCAAGACTCACACCCAGAGCCTGGGGGCCTTCCGCAGCGAAATCGGGCCGGTGGCGATCCTCGACCGCAGCGGCGTGCGCTTCGTGCGCAGCGCGGTCCGTCGTCGATTCGTGGAGGCGGGGTCGATCGACGCCCATGTGGATCTGCATGTGATGGCGACGGGCTCCGACGATGTCCTGATCCGGGCCTCCCTGGCCCGGGACGTTCACGGTCTGGTCATCGAGGGCACCGGAGCCGGCAACGTTCCCCCGCTCGCCGTGCCCGCGATCCGGGACGCCATCAAGGCGAAGGTCCCGGTGGTGATCACGTCCCGCTGTGGCACCGGTTCGGTGGCCCCGCTGTACGGCTACGACGGCGGAGGCGCCCAGCTCCTCAAGATGGGCTGCATCCTCGGCGGAGACCTGGTGGGTCAGAAAGCGCGGATCCTGCTCATCGTGGCCCTGGCCGCCGGCCTCTCCGACCTCGCCCTACGGGGCCTCTTCGAGGCGTAGGAGCAAGAGCCAGGCCCCGCTCTGACCGTCAGGCCCGGTTTTTTCCGTGTGCTAGGATGCCCGGCATTGAGGTTATAGAAACGTTGCCCCCCGCTCTCACCGGGATGATCGAAGTTCTCCTCGTCGAAGACGACGAGGACCACGCAGAACTTGTCCGCAGAAATCTGCTGAGCCAGGCCGCGCGGTGCCGCATCAGCCACGTCAACAACGGTGAGTCGGCACTCGACTACCTGCATCGGCGGGCGGAGTATGAAAACCCCGAGTCGAGTCCCAGGCCGGA
>CAZFQH010000465.1:2499-3708 GCA_964520805.1 uncultured Acidobacteriota bacterium
CTTCTCGACCTCCGTCTCCCTCGGGTCGATGGCATGGCGGTGCTCGCCGACATCAAGTCTTCACCCACGCTCCAGGCCATTCCCGTGGTGGTTCTCACGAGTTCGGCGGCCGACCCCGACGTCTCCCAGGCCTACCTCCGTCACGCCAACTCCTATCTGGTCAAGCCCCTTGACCTCGTGAGCTTCGAAGGCCTCATGAAGGAACTCGGGCTCTACTGGTTCACTTGGAACCAATCGCACCGGCCTTAGTCGCCCGTTTCGGGCAGGACACCGGGACAATACCGAGCCCGCGGCTCCCGGGCATCCTTCTGGTCGAGGATGACGAGCCGCACTCCGAACTGATCCGGCGCGCCTTCGAGCGTGGCACGAACAAGGTTCGCCTGACCTGGGTCGGCACGATCCGTTCGGCGCAGGCCGTCATCGCCGGTCCGGATCCCCCCGACCTCGTGATCACCGACATCAGGCTGCCCGATGGCGAGGGGCTGATGCTCCTGCCCGAGAGCCGTGAGCGGGCGGCCTATGCCGTGGTGGTCATGACAAGTCACGGCGACGAGAAAGTAGCGGTCGACGCCATGAAGACGGGCGCCCTCGACTACGTGGTGAAATCGGAAGAGAGCTTCGCGCGCATGCCGGAGATCGTAGACCGCGCGCTGCGCACGTGGAGCTACATTGTCGAACGGAGACGCGCCGAGGAGGCGTTGCGCGCCCGCGAGGAGCATTTCCGTTCGCTCATCGAGAACGCCCACGATCTGATCTGGATCCTGACCGGCGATGGCAGCATCCGGTACGCGAGCCCGGCCTGCGCACGCGTCCTCGGCTACTCGGCCGAGGAACTGACCGGCTTGAGCGTTTTCGATCTGGTGAGCTCCGAACGGCAGGACGAAGCCCGGGCCGCCATTCGCGAGGTCTTCGCGCGGCCCGACACTCCGGTCGCCTCCACCCTGGTCTTTCTGGCCCGCGACGGTTCGGAGCGGATCCTCGAGTCGATCGGCAGCGCGCGCGGCAGGGAGAGAAAGCCGACCGCGATCATCAACTCCCGCGACATCACGGAACGTGCTCGCGCCGAAGAGGCCGCGGCCCGCCTGGAGGCCCAGCTTCAGCAGTCGCAGCGGCTCGAGACTCTGGGCACCCTCGCCGGGGGCATCGCTCACGACTTCAACAACATCGTCCAGGCCATTATGGGTTGCGCGGAACTGGCCCAGGTCGCCC
>CAZFQH010000466.1:0-3701 GCA_964520805.1 uncultured Acidobacteriota bacterium
AAGTCACTCGGAAGAGTCTGCAGGTTGTTCACCCACACCTGGAATCCAAACAACACCACCGCCATCCAGCCAAGAGCGACATATGGATCACTTGCACGCATCGCGAGTATGCCCGCCGGCGTCAACATGGCGCCGAAGACCATCACCACCTTGCGCGCCCGATCCACCGTCCAGCCGCGCGAGATGAGAGCGCCCGAGGCGTACCCGCCCGAAAGTGCGCCAATGCCGCCGGCCAGAAACGGCAGCCACGCGGACAGGCCCACCTCCTTTAGGCTGAAACCGCGCGCCTCCTGAAGGTAGGACGGCAGCCAGAAGATATAGAGCCACCAGATCGGGTCGGTGATGAAACGGCCCATGACCACCGCCCAGGCCTGCCGATACCGAAGCAGCTCCATCCAGCCGGGACGCCACGCTTCGGCCCCCGGCGTCGCGACCGCGTTGTCAAGGATGTGCGCTCGCTCGGCCTCGGTGATCCAAGGGTGGCGCGACGGGATCTGGAAACACAAGAGCCACAACACGAGCCAGACGAAGCCGAGGGCGCCGGTTAGCAGAAAGGTCGCTCGCCATCCGTACGCGGTGGCGAGCCAGGCGATGATGGGCGGCGACAAAGCCCCGCCCACCGCCGCTCCGGTGTTGAAGATCCCCATCCCTAACGCTCGCTCGCGCACGGGGAACCACTCACCCACCACCTTGGCGGCGCCCGGCCAGTTCCCCGCCTCGCCAAAACCGAGGGCCGCTCGAAATATCGCGAAGGACGCAGCGGTGCGGGCGGTCGCATGCGCCATGGCGGCGATCGACCACACCACGATCGAGAACACAAAGCCGAGCCTCGTGCCAATGATGTCGTAGAGGCGCCCGGAGACCATCTGACTGATCCCGTAGAAAATCAGAAAGCTGTTCTGGATCGCGGCATAGTCGGCGTTGCTCAGTCCAAGGTCTTGACTGATGGCGGTCTTCAGAACGGAGACGGTCTGGCGATCGATGTAATTGATGACGGTGGCCAGAAAAATCAGGCCAACCATCAACCAGCGCAGTCCGGTGATCTTCATCGCATGTTCATCCCGCCGTTGATCTCGATGGTCTCCCCGGTCAGGAAAGAACTGTCCGCGGAGGCGAGGAAGGCCACGACCGTTGCAACCTCGTCGGGGGCTCCCGTTCGTCCGAGAAGAACTCCCTTCGCGGCATTCTCGAAAGCCACGGGAGCGGTGAAACGCCCGTGGAAGGCGGTCTCGCCGATCAGGCCAGGCGCCACGCAGTTCACACGGATTCCGTGAGAGGACATCTCTTTCGCGAGTGCTTTCGTCAACGAGATCACCGCACCCTTGGCCGTCGAATAGGCGCCGGCCGCCGGACCTCCGCCGTTCCAGGCGGCGAGCGAGGACATATTTATGATGACGCCTTGCTTGCGCGCGACCATGCCCGGCCCCACCGCCCGACACATGAGGAAAGCGCTCGTGAGCTTCACGTCCATCACGGAGCGGAAGAACTCCTCGGTCATCTCCAGGAGGGGTATCCGTGCGATCAGGTCGTCTGCGTTGTTCACGAGAGTATCGACGGAACCAAACTTCGTGGTCACGGCTTCGACCAGCAACTTCACCTCGGTGGCTTTGGTCAGATCCGCTTGAAAGGCGGCCGCCTCGGCGGCCGCAGCCTTGAGATCTGCGACCACCTCGTCGGCTCCCTCACGACTCTTCATGTAGTGAACGGCCACGCGAGCGCCGCGTTTTCCGAGGGTGAGTGAGCAGGCGCGACCCAGACCCGCACCCCCGCCGGTCACCAGAGCCACACCTTGGAGCGATGTCATTGTCGTTATCTCTTGGGTCAGGGGACGGAGTTGTGAACAGGAGCAGTCGACCAGAAGGCTGACCGCCCCTCGCCTGGTTCCCGTAAGCCGCGCCAGATCTGCGCGCGAGATGGGTTGATGCGTGTGCACCAGGTTCGAGGCGATACGACACCGATCTCCCGGGTGGGGCCCCGGGTGGCCACGCGCAGATCCCGAGCATCAACTGGCCGAATTTGTCTTATTCGCGTTCAATATAACCTCAAGGCCTACGGGTAAAGCAAGGCTTTTCTGGACATGGAAGTCGGCGAGGGTGCGGTTTAGCAGCACTTCGGAGGCATCCGCGGCTTTCGTGGTCCGCCGAACCATTCTTCAAATGATCGGATTTTCCCTTGACAGCCGATCTAAACCGGGCATATTGTCCGTTTTCCGGACAAATCTTGAGACCCGGCTACACGTGGCCGAAACAGGCGAACGACGCCGAAGACCGTCAGTTGCCGGGAAGGCCTTACGCCTCGCCAAGTGGCGAAACAGGCCCGATGGGACCGTGGCGTTCGATCACCGCCGTCTTGCCAGCATGGCCGCGTGGAGGTCGTCCTGGCAAGGCGCCCCGGAAATCGCCTCCACCTGCCAGTCGGGGGGCGCGGTGCCGCTGCTCCCGAGGCCGCGGACCCCGACAAATGTGAGCAACGGACCGAAGTCGATGGGGGGCAGTGCTATCTCACGCGCCGCAGTGACGTTCCAGAGCGCAGTCCGCGCGCCCGAGTGCGGCATGCGCAGAGGCGCGCTGCCGCCGCTCGCGAAGGGTCGGCGGCCCGCCCCGAGGTCGAGCTTCGTCCACAGCGTGCCGTAGTTGCCGCGGCCATGATGATCCATATTGAGATCCACGCCGCGTCCGTCCGCCCACACCGTGCCCAGGGTGTAGCTGTCGACCGAGAGGTCGTGCACGAACGTCTTGCGGATATCGAAACGGGTGAAGAGATTATCGGCGCCGCCCGCGGACGTCAGGGCGTGATGGCCGACCAGCGGCCCGCGGTCGAAGTTTGTGTCGATCACGACATCCTGCACGGTGACGAATGACGAACCGTTCACGTTAACGCCGTAGTCTGCGTTAAGAACGCGCACGTCGCGCACCCACGAATTCAGCACGCCGTTGAAGTAGATGGCGTTGTAGCCGCGCTCGAGGAAATGGCCGGGATAAGGCGTTCCCGAAAATTCCATGGTCAGGCCTTCGACCCCCACCTCCTGCACCGACGGCATGAGCGCTCGCAGTTCCGGCGACCAGCTGGTATCGACCTCCAGGGGCAGGGGCCGCTCAAGCGTCACCGTGCCGGAGCCCAAGGACTCGATGCGGGTCAGGAAGCGGAAAGCCTGGCGGCCCAGGTCCTCGCCGACGTCGCCCGCGTACATTCCCCCGTGGAAGGCTCGAAGCAGGGCCCCGCCCGAGTCCGTCTGGAGCACGCGCACCCACTGGCCCGCGGCGAGGCCGGCGGTGGTCGAGACCTGCAGTGTCCTGGCCCCGCGTTCCGCGTTGGCGGCGACCCGCGCGATCAGCGATCCTCCCACGCTGCCCTGCGCCTCGAGGAAGCCGCCGCTGAACGACCAGTTCGACTGCCCGTTGGTGAAGGTCAGGCCGTAGATATCGCCGAGCGCTTTCGGAAAGAACAGGGTGGTCCGATCTCGGCCCGCCCCGCGCAGCACGAGGCTGCTCTTCCGAATCTCAATTCGCTGCGTGAGCACGAACCGGCCGGCCGGAATGACAACCACGCCGCCGGGGCTGGCCGCGACCGCGTCCAGGAAGGCCCGCGAGTCGTCGCCATCATCGTCGGGCACTGCGCCGAAATCGGCGACGCTGACCACGGGGCTGGCCGGGGAGGGGATCGACTCGTTGCCCGTGTGATATCCCGCGTAGGCGTAGTCG
>CAZFQH010000467.1:0-1971 GCA_964520805.1 uncultured Acidobacteriota bacterium
GGGTGGTGGGGGGGTCGGTTTCATTTCAGGCAGGGAGTAAAAACGCTACTAATCCTCACCGATGCGTTTGTCCAGGGTTGTGCTGCCGCGATTGCCCAGCAGTAGCTCTTCTATCGGCGAGCGAGTCCCAACGACGGCCTTCGTCGATGGTGGCGAACCACAAGGACTCGCACGGAATCGATGGAGACGCGGAAGAGGATGTGGTACGGGAACCGTCGGAGGTCGGCTCGACGGATATTCCTTATCCGGCTCGCAAACGAGGCCGGTGCGGCTGCCGCCTGGTTCGCGTACTCCAGGAACTCTGCGTAGAAGGCTTCGACCAGTCCCGGTGCACCGACTCGCTCGTAGTACGCCATGATTTCAACCAGATCCGCGTGAACCCGCGGATGGAAGACCAGGCGCATTAGCGATGACGCTGCGCGATCAACTCGTCGAGTTGTTTCAACGAGATCCCCGCGTCAGGGTCCACATCGAGTTCGGCGTCCCGCGCCAACGCCTCTCCAAGGCCCCCATCGCGATCTTGAAGAACCGACGGAAGTGACCCGAGCAGGTGAGCGGCAAGAATCGCCCGGTCCGTTTCCGGAAGGTCCAGAGCCATCTTCTCGACATCGAGAATCGTAGTCATGTTCGCACTCTAGGTCCTTTCCCGATCTCCTCCATCCCCCACCTTCGGCGCCGGGACGAGCGCTACATGAAGATGTGCTTGAGTCGGTTCGTCTTCATGCCGCGGTCGTGCCGGACGACATGAACTTGCCCGGACTCCGGTTGCACCCACTCAAGGGCGGGGCGAAAGGCGGTTTCGCGGTTTCGCTGAGCGGCAACTGGCGGATCACGTTTGGCTTCTCAGAGAACAACGCTATCGATGTCGACTACGAGGACTACGGTCGACCTTTGGCACGCCGAGAAACGGCGCAAGGTTCTGCGAGTGACGCGTCTGGCTGCCTAGTCGTCGCTGCCCGCACCCGGCGTCAGCATCCACGTCGAGTTCGGCGTCCCGCGCCAATCCCTCGGCAAGACCCCTTCGGAGAGGTCGGTAAGGGGAAGCGATCGATGATCGGCCATGAATAAATTATCTCACCTGCGCGGATTCGACCTCACCCCCGCCCGAGGTACATTCCACGGGATGGAACCGGATTCTCTTTCCAGGGTTCGCGATGAAATCGTGGCGTGCGAAAAGTGTTCGAGGCTTCGCAAGTGGTGCGCGCAGGCCGCGATGGTGAAGGTCGCGCGCTACCGCCATCAGACCTATTGGGGCCGGCCGGTTCCGGGCTTCGGAGATCCGCGCGCGCGCCTTCTGATCGTGGGCCTCGCCCCCGCCGCGAATGGCGGCAATCGCACGGGCCGAGTGTTCACCGGCGACCCTTCGGGAGATTTTCTGTATCCCGCCCTCCACCGGGCGGGCTTCGCCTCTCAGCCCACTTCCGAGTGGCGGGATGACGGTCTCGCTCTGCGCGATGCCTACATCCTGGCCGCGGTTCGCTGCGCTCCTCCCGACAACAAACCGGAGCCCAAAGAGACCCTGGCCTGCCGGCCCTATCTGGCCCGTGAGTGGCGTCTGCTTCGGCCACGTGCGGTACTCGCCCTCGGCAAGTTCGCTCTCGATGCTTTTGTCGGCACGTTGCGCGCGGAAGGCGAATTGCAGGCGAGGAAGGCCTTCAAGTTCGGCCACGGCCTGGGTCACGACCTGCCCGCTGATCCTTCGAGCGGCGAGACAAGAAGGATCTTCATCTCGTACCATCCCTCCCAGCGCAACACCTTTACGAAGACGCTGACCGCGCCCATGCTCGACGCCGTGCTCAGCGATATCCGGACTTTTCTCAAACCAGACTTTTCTTGAATTAGGACTGATACGACATGAAGAGATTCGAACTCCGAACCACGGGCCTCATCCTGGCGGTCGCCGCGAGTGCTGCCTTCGCCCAGTCGGCACCACCGCCGTCCGGCGCACCGGGTCAGCCTCCGGGTGCTCGT
>CAZFQH010000467.1:1981-3690 GCA_964520805.1 uncultured Acidobacteriota bacterium
CTCGTGGCCCGGGTGGACCCCGGATGATGCCGGCTTCGGAGAAAGCGAAGACGTTCGAGTCGAAGTCGCTTGGCGCTACTCTCACCTACGTCGCGTATCTGCCTGCGGACTACGAGACGAGCAAGGCCACCTACCCGGTCATCTACGCCCTGCACGGCATGTTCGAGAACTCCGCGTTTCTGGAACGCCGCGCCGTGCTATCGCAGTATGAGGAGGCGGTGAAGGCAGGAAAGGCCCCCAACGCGATCCTGGTGACGGTGGATGGCGGCAACAACCTCTTCATCAACTCGACCAAAGGCAAGTACCAGGACATGGTGGCGAAGGATCTGGTCGAGCACATCGACAAGACGTATCGCACCATTGCGAAAAGGGAGGGTCGCGCCCTTCTTGGCATCTCCATGGGCGGCTATGGCGCCCTCAATATCGCCTTCTCCCAACCCGGGGTGTTTGGCGCGGTGGCCACCCATTCCGCGATGCTCCTGTCGCAGATTCCCACTGCGGAGGCGGGAGCGCGCGGCGGGCAGATGCGCGCCTTCACCGGGGTTTTCGGCGAGCCCGTCGATCCTGCGACCTGGAAGGCGCAAGACCCACTGGAACTCGCGAAGTCCGCCGATATGAAGGGATTGCCAGCACTTTATTTCGATTGCGGAAGTGAGGATCGCTATGGTCTGTTCGCAGGCAACAAGACCCTTCACGAAACCCTCGAAGCCCGCAAGATTCCCCACGGATACGGCCTCTATCCGGGCGACCACGGATACGAGTACGTCCACTCGGTGTTCCCGAAGAGCCTCGCCTTCCTGAAAGAGAAGCTCGCGACCAAGTAGGGGCGGCCCTTGTGGCCACCCTGGTACCGCGAGGCAAGCCGCGATTGACCGCCAGGGTTCAGGTCCGCTACGCCATCGGGTCGCCCGAGCTCGCGCACATCAAGAGGTGGAATCCCTTCTACCGGGAGTTTGTATGGAGTCACGTGGGCGTGGCTCTTACCGAACTCCAACGCACCATCTGCCGCCTCTAGCCAGGCATCGGATCGAGTCCGGCGAGAGCTACGTGGCCGAAGGAGTCGCTCTCAACGAGGCCTTCAAGATGCCGCGGATATCGCGCGACATCGACCTCTTCTTGAAGTGCGCGACTGGATCGACGCCATTGGGAGTCACGAGCGGCTGCAGCCCCTCCGGTATCTCGCCTGGGCCGCGTGCGGCAAGGATCCCGGCTTTTCACCGTCAGCGATCATCGAGCTTGCCGGCCGTTCGCACTGCTCCGACGAGGAAGTGGGTCAGCTGGCATTCGAGGGGACGCCGCCCAGCGCGGGGGACCTGTCCCGGAAAGTGGCACGCGATGATCGAGGGTGCGCGGCTAGTCGTCGCGGCCCTGCCCCCGGCCGAGGCCGGCAAAGCCGTCTTTTTGACGTCCGGCGAGCTGTGCCGCGACGGGCCCACGGACCTTATGGATCGCTTGCGAAGCCAGGGCCTGGTCTTTCATCAGGGTCGGGTGAGAGGCGCCTTGCCGGTGTTACAAATCCGCGGGCCTCATGGCCGCGGCACGGATCCTCTGAATGATCGCCCCCATCTCGACAGGTTCGTTGTCGGTCAGGCCAAGGGCTGCACTCGCGTGGCCCAGCACGCGCCCCGCGCTCCATCCCGCGGCGCGCAACTCCCATAGGCCGGTATCGCGGTTCGACTTTGACAGCTTCTGGCCGTCCGGGTTTCGGA
>CAZFQH010000468.1:0-2512 GCA_964520805.1 uncultured Acidobacteriota bacterium
GCGCCCGTGCGCTGGAAGCCCGCGGCGTGGCCCACGTGATCGTGGCCCCGCCCCTGCAACTGACCTCCGCGGAGTTTGCCGCCGGTTTCGCGGGCACCTTGTCGCTCCGGCCGGAGACGGTCACCGCGATCCTGGTCGATGCTGTCCACAGCCTTCACCGCTCGGGCTTCTCTCGCGTCATCGTGGCGAACGCTCATCTCGATCCGGCTCACATCGCTTCCCTCCATGAAGGAGTGAGGATCGCTCGCGCGACCCATGGAATCCTCGTGACTTTCCCCGACATCACCCGCAAACCCTGGGCCCTTCGTCTCACCGCCGAGTTCAAGAGCGGCGCGTGCCATGCCGGTCAGTTCGAGACCTCCATCGTCATGGCCGAGCGCCCCGACCTCGTGCGCGAAGCGATCCGGGTCACGCTGGCACCCAACCCGGCCTCGCTGTCCCAGGCCATTCGCGAGGGCAAGAAGACTTTCGAACAAGCGGGCGGTCCGGCGGCGTACTTTGGTTTTCCCCAGGGCGCCTCGGCCGAGGAGGGCCGCGAGACCCTGATGACGCTTGGAGGCATTCTCGCGGATGCTCTCGACGCGGATGCCCCCAAGGGGGAAGGAGAAGAGGCATGAAGTACCCGGGGAAAATCGCCCTCGTTACTGGAGGTGGCCGCGGGATCGGCGCCGAGATCGCGCGCACTCTCGCTCGCGAAGGAGCCACCATAGCGGTCAGCGCGCGCACGGAATCCGAAGTGCGAAAAGTGGTCGATGAGATCAGGGCTGCGGGAGGCCACGCCCGGTACTTCATCGCCGATCTGAGCAAGGCGGAAGAGGCAGGAACCCTCGTGGCGAAGGTTCAAGCCGCCGTGGGACCGATCGACTTCCTGATCAACAATGCCGGCATCGCGGGCTCGGCTCCCGTGATCAAGCAGACCCTCGACGAGTGGAACCGGATCTTCGCAATCAACGTGACCGCGACGTTCCTTTGCACTCAGGCGGTTCTTCCCGGGATGATCGATCGCGGCTTCGGACGCATCGTCAACATCGCTTCGGTAGCCGCGCGTTTCGGGGCGCGGTACATCGCGGCCTACGCGTCGTCGAAGCACGCGGTGCTGGGCTTCACGCGGTGTGTGGCCGCGGAAGTGGCGGCGAGCGGCATTACCGCGAACGCGGTGTGCCCGGGTTTCGTGGACACCGAAATGGTGGCGGACAGCGTGGCGCGGATCGTTTCGAAAACCGGCCTCTCGGCGGCGGAAGCACTTGACACCATCAAGGGCCAGTCGCCCCAGAAGCGGCTGCTGACCACCACTGAGGTGGCGGCCATGGTCTTGCTCCTATGTTCCGAGGAGGGGCGCGGCATCAACGGCCAGGCGCTGGTGATGGATGGAGGCGGCCTTCTCGCATGAGTCTTGATCCCATCAATCCTGTGGACCTCGGTCCGGCTTCCGGTTTTTCGCACGGACAGCTCGGCCATGAGGGCGGCCGCGTTCTCTTTGTGGCCGGCCAGATCGGCGTTCGCGAAGCCGGGCCATCGGGTGAAGACACCGCCCCGCCGATGGTCGCGCAATTTGGTGAGGCTCTGCGTCGCGTCCTGCGCGTGGTCGAAACCGCGGGAGGACGATCCACCGATGTGGGCCGGATGACCGTGTTCGTCACGGACATGGACCAGTATCGGGCGAGTCGCAAAGCGCTTCGGCCCGCGTGGCAAGCACACCTGGGCTCGCACTACCCGGCGATGGCGCTGGTGGAAGTGAAATCACTGGTGGATCCTCTGGCTCTGGTTGAGATCGAAGCCACCGCGGTCATCGGAGGGAAATAGTGCCTATCGACCCGAAGACGTTCGTCTACGAACATGACGCGACCACCGGCGTCGCCACCCTGACCCTCAACCGTCCCGACCGGTTGAACGCTCTGACTTTCGAGATCTACCGCGAGTTGGCTGCGACGTTCCGCGCCCTCGACATCGAGCCGGGGGTGCGCGCCATCCTTCTGACCGGCCGCGGGCGGGCCTTTTGCTCGGGTGGCGACGTCGAGGACATCATCGGCGCGCTGCTGGGTCGGCCGATCGATCAGCTCCTCACTTTTACCCGGGCTACTTGTGAACTCATCCTCTCGATCAGGGAATGCCGCCGGCCCGTGGTCGCGGCCCTCAACGGGACCGTGGCCGGAGCGGGTGCGGTGATGGCTCTCGCTTCGGATTTTCGAGTTGCTTCGAACACCGCGAAGATCGCTTTCCTCTTCACCAAGGTCGGCCTCACCGGCGCCGACATGGGTGCGGGATGGCTTTTGCCCAGGCTGATCGGTGAAGCGTCGGCCCGAAAGCTATTGATGTTGGGCGACTTCATCAGCGCCGCCGAAGCCCAGACCATTGGTCTTTACACCAGCGTCTTCGAGCCGGAGCAGGCGGCCGTGGAGGCCCGGGCTCTCGCGGTTCGGCTGGCCAAAGGGCCCTCGTTCGCCTTGGGCGTGACCAAGCAGGCCCTCAATCGTGAGGCTTCTCTCGACCTGCGGACCGCCCTCGATAACGA
>CAZFQH010000468.1:2522-3633 GCA_964520805.1 uncultured Acidobacteriota bacterium
CACCGGCTCGCCGTCCGGCGAGCGGCCGTCGGCTTGCAGTAACTGCACGACCAGCAGCTTCCAGCCCGACAGCGACGGGTGGCGAACGGTGGCGGTGGCAGTGCCGATAACGAGGCCGAGTTGCAGGCGATCTGCATGCAGAGCCCCAACTTCGCGGAGGCGCACGCCGCTTTCATGGCCAAGCGGGAGCCGAAGTTCGAATGACCACCGACCTCCATCCGATCCGCGTCTTCCTCGACGACTCCCACCACGCCCTCCTCGCGAAGGCCCAGGTATTCGGGCGGGAGGTTCTGTCCGCGCGCAAGCCCGCGGAGACCGACATCGAGGCCCGCTCCGAGGCCCGCACGCTGTTGAAGTTGATGGGCGCTGCGGGCCTGCTTGAGCCGATCCGGGCCCGCGACTACCGCGGTTGCTGCCTCCTGCGTGAAGAGCTGTCCTTCCATTCGCCCCTGGCCGACGCGGTGTTCGCCTTGCAGGCTTTGGGGGCGACTCCACTGCTCCTCGGTGGCGATGCCCGGCAGGTGACCTTTGCCGACCAGGCCATCACGGGAGACGCGATGGGTGCTTTCGCGATGACCGAACCAGAGGCCGGTTCGGATGCGCACGCAATCGCCTGCGAGGCTCGACGCGAGGGTTCGGACTATGTCCTTGACGGCACGAAGACGTTGATCTCGAACGGCGGGCTTGCCGATTTCTACGTGGTTTTCGCGACCCTCGACCGCACTCGCCCGAAGTCGATCACCGCGTTTGTGGTCGACGCGAAAGCCGAAGGCGTCGAGTTCGTGCGGCCGCTGGTGATGTCGGCGCCCCATCCGCTGGGCGAGATCGCTTTCCGCGGGGTGCGCGTGAACGAATCGTCGCGGATCGGCAAAGAGGGTGAGGGCCTGAAGCTCGCTCTCTCCACCCTCGACCGACTGCGGGCCACCGTGGGTGCTTCGGCTTGCGGCATGGCCGCCCGCGCCCTCGACGAGGCGATCCTGCATGCCCAGACCCGGCATCAATTCGGCAAACCTCTGGCCGACCTCCAGCTCATCCAGGACAAGATCGCCCGTATGGCCATAAGGCTGCGCGCATCCCGACTGCTGGTCTACGAAGCGGCTTGGGAGAAAGA
>CAZFQH010000469.1:0-3627 GCA_964520805.1 uncultured Acidobacteriota bacterium
GGTGCAGTCGGCGCTGCTCGAGGCCATGCAGGAACATCAAGTCACGATCGGCGACACCACCTATCCGCTGCCCGAGCCGTTCCTCGTCTTCGCCACCCAGAACCCGATCGAACAGGAAGGGACCTATCCCCTTCCCGAGGCACAAGTCGATCGCTTCCTGATGAAGGTGCGCATCGACTACCCGAAGAAAGAGGAAGAACGCCTCATCCTCGACCGCATGCTGCTCGTCTCCCCGGACGAACTAGGGGTCAACAAACGGCTCGACCAGGCCTCCGTCCTGGCCCTCGCGAAACTTGTCCGAAGCATCCATCTCGACGAACGAGTTCGCAACTACATCATCGAGATCGTCACCGCCACCCGGAAGCCGAGGGAGGTTGGTCTTGGAGACCTGTCCCATCTCATCAGCTTCGGCGCTTCCCCCCGCGGCACCCTGGCTTTCTCCGAAGCGGCCCGCGCCGTCGCCTTCTTGAGGGGCCGCGCCTACGTCGTTCCCGAGGATGTGAAGGAGATCGCACGCGACGTTCTGCGACACCGCATCATCCTTACCTACGAAGCCGAGGCCGAGAACGTCACCGCCGATGGCGTGGTCGACCGCATTCTCGAGCGCGTCGAGGTCCCCTGACGCCCTGACCCTCGGGCACCGCTTCAGGAAAACCCACCGTGTCGACTCTCGACCGCGAGACCCTCCGGAAAATCCGCCGGATCCGGCTCCACACCCGTCTGATTCTCGACTCCGGCATCGTGGGCAGCTATCACGCGGCCTTTAAGGGTCGTGGCATGGAGTTCGCCGAAGTCCGCGAGTATCAGCCCGGCGACGACGTGCGCTCCATCGATTGGAACGTCACCGCGCGTTCGGGCGTTCCGCACGTCAAACAGTACATCGAAGAGCGCGACCTCACTCTGATGCTCGTGATCGACATCTCGGGCTCGTCGTCGTTCGGCTCGCGCTACATTGCCAAGCGAGATCTGGCCGCCGAAGTGGCCGGCGTCCTCGCTTTCTCCGCGGTCGCCAACAAAGACCGCGTGGGCGCCATTCTCTTCTCCGACGAGGTCGAGATGTTCATTCCTCCGTCCCGGGGAGAGATGCACGCCCTTCGCATCGTTCGCGACACCCTCGTCCACCCGAGTCGTTCCCGGGGGACGTCGATCCAGACCGCGGTCCGCTTCGCGCGAGGCGTGCTGAAGCGACGCTCCATCGTGGCCCTCATCTCGGACTTTCAGGACCACGGTTACGAAAAGGGCCTCGCAGCCCTGCGCAGAAAACATGACGTCTTCGCGCTGCACCTGAGCGACCCCCGCGACACCCTGATCCCCGACGTCGGACTCATCCGGCTCTCGGATCTCGAAACCGGGGAACTCGTGGTCCTGGACACGGCCGACCCGCAGGTCCGCGAAGCCCTCATGCCCATAGGAGTTGAAGAGACCCAGGGAGCGTTGCGGCAGTGCGGCGTCGACTCGGTTGCCCTGTCCACATCGGACCCGTATGGTCGTCCCCTTCAGGGATTCTTCAAGGGTCGGGAGCGTCGGCGATGAACTTCCCGGGCTTAGCCGTCGCCCTGCTGCTGGCCCAGGCGCAAACGCCCACCCCCGCCATCGAAGTCCGGCCCAGTTCAACCAATGTCTCGATCGGCGAACGTTTCCAGGTGGTGGTCGAGCTTCGCGGCCCGACCGGCGTCACCTACGACTTTCCGAACGAGATCAGCGATGGCTCGGTCGACCTCATTCAAAACCGATCATCGAGCACCGCGGAAAGCGCTGTGTACGACGCGCAGGTCTTCGCCATCGGCGAGTCCGGCCGCATCCCGGAGATCGAGATCCAGTATCGCGCCCAAGATGGTACCCAAGGGACGGTCCGAAGCCGCGCCATTCCTCTGAACATCGTCTCCACGATCGATCCAGCCGAACAGAATCCTGCTCCGGCCGATTTTGCACCCCCCCAGCCGATCCAGGCGTCAAGAGAGTTCTGGATTGCGAGCGGCCTCGCCGGTCTCCTGCTGGCCGCCCTGCTCTTCTTCCTGATCCGGCGCCTACGATTTCCGAAGAAGCCCTCCGACCCAAGCGTCACTCCTGCGGTCACTCCCGAGGAAGAGGCTGTGCGCAGTCTGGACAAACTAGGGTCGGCGCAGGCGGCCCGCGACCCCAAGGCCTTCTACATCCAGATCATTCAAATTCTGAAGCAGTATCTCGAGCGACGTCTCGAGGCCCCGATTCTCGAAATGACCTCGACCGAGACTCTGGGCTTCGTCAAAGCACACTCGTGGACCGCCCCCCACGCGGTCGCTCTGCGCGACCTCGTAACCTCCGCCGACCTCGCCAAGTTCGGCGGCGCCACCGACGCCCCGCACGCCGAGAAACAGATTCAGCTCGTGCGGGACGTCGTGAGCCGGGTGGATCGATTGCGCCGAGCGGAGATCGCTTTAAGTTCGTCACCGGACGCGGCCAGGAAAACCGCCTGATGTCCTTTTCCGGCCTCCAGTTTCAGCAGCCCTGGGTTCTCCTCCTCCTCCCCGTGCCCGCTCTCCTCGCGTGGCTTTCGTTCCGTCTGGAGGTCCTGCGGCCGAGCCTTCGACTACCCCGAGCCAGCGTCGCCCGCAACATTCCCCAAACCCGTCGTGCCCGGTTTCGCTCCTTGCCAACCGGCCTCGCGACTTTGGCCTTGACCCTCATGGTGATCGGCCTCGCGCGCCCGCAACAAGGCCACGGCCGCGATCAACAGACCACCGAGGGGGTTGACATCGTGATCTCTCTCGATGTCTCGGGCTCCATGGCCGCTCAGGACTTTCAGCCCGACAATCGACTCGCGGTGGCCAAAGCCGTGGTGGCCGACTTCATCCGAAAGCGAAACCGCGACCGCCTTGGCCTCGTGATCTTCGCCGGCCGGGCCATCACGCAGTCGCCCGCGACCACGGACCAGGCGCTGCTCCTGCGCCAGCTCGAAGACGTGGCCCTCGACCGCCTTCCCGACGGCACCGCCATCGGCTCCGGTCTGGCCACCGCCCTCTCCAGGCTCAGCAAGTCCGAATCGAAAACCAAAGTGGTGGTGTTGGTAACGGACGGAGCCAACAACAGTGGAGAGATTGATCCGGACACCGCCACCGACATCGCGACCGCCATGGAAGTGAAGATCTACACGGTGGGAGTGGGCAAGGGAGGGATTGCCCCGGTCCCGGTGCGCGCCCAGGATCCCTTCACCGGCCGCGTGGTCTCTCGCACCGTCAATATGGAAGTGCCCATCGACGAGGACCTACTCAAGCGCATAGCCGAACGAACCGGCGGCGCCTTCTTCTCGGCCACCGACGAGACGAGCTTCCGGGACATCTTCGCCCGTATCGACGCTCTCGAAACCACTCGCCTCAAGAGCGTCTCCTTTCGCCGGTATCAGGAACTCTTCCCGAACGTCCTCGGCGCCGCCTTCGCTTTGTTTCTGCTCGCATTTTTTCTGTGGGCCCGCGGCCTGCGCGTTGTCCCGGCCTGAGCCATGAGCCTCGCAACCCCCATTTGGCTGCTCGCCTTGATCCTGATGCCCCTTGCCCTCTGGGTGGCTCGCAGGATCGTTCGTGCGGACCGTGCGCGCATGGAGTCCTTCATCACGGCCTCCATGTTCGAAAGGTTGGGCCGCCGTTATCC
>CAZFQH010000470.1:0-3615 GCA_964520805.1 uncultured Acidobacteriota bacterium
GTTTTGGGGAGGCTCGGGTGCAGGCCCTGGCAGACTTCCTGTCACGACACGTGGGGGGTGTCGCCACCGCCGCGGTACTCGGCTTCGGACTCGCCTTCGCCCCGGAATTGGGACGGTTCTTCGGCCTGCCTCTCGATGTGCGCCACGTGACCCTCGTAACCGGAAGTCTCGCGCTGGCCATAGCCGGGCTCGGGCCGGGGGCCCTTCACCTGGAAGACTGGGCGGGCATGCTGAGCGGCATCGTGGTGATCGGAGTGTGCAACCTGGGTGTGAGTTTTACCCTCGCCTTCGGCATGGCCGTGCGCGCGCGCCGCATGCCAACGCTACGCGGCATGAAACTTCTGGCCCAGACCGCACTAGCCCTCTTGCGCAACCCAAGGAGCCTGCTGCGCATGCCTCCCTCCAAGACCGAGACTCCGGCGAGTCACTAGAATTCAGCCGGTCGATCATGGCTCAAGAAACTCCCCGCGTCGTCATTCTCGGCGGCGGCTTCGCCGGACTCTACGCGGCCCGCGCCCTGCAGCGAGCACCGGTTGCCATCACGCTGATCGACCGCAAAAATCACCATCTGTTCCAGCCGATGCTGTACCAGGTGGCAACCGCGGCGTTGAACCCTGCGGACATCGCGGCGCCCATTCGCAGCATCCTCTCCGCCCAGAGGAACTGCAGGGTTCTTCTGGCGGATGCCCGACGTGTGGACAGCCAGGCCCAAATCGTCGAGACGGACACGGGACCGATCGGCTACGACTACCTGCTCATCGGGACCGGAGCCAGCCACTCGTACTTCGGGCACACCGAGTGGGAGGCGCAGGCCCCCGGACTCAAGACCATCGAGGATGCCCTCGATATCCGGCGTCGCGTCTTTCTCGCCTATGAAAATGCCGAGCGTGAGACGGATCCCGAAAGACGCCGGGCGTTCATGACCTTCGTGGTCATCGGGGCCGGGCCCACCGGGGTCGAGATGGCGGGCGCGCTCGCCGAGATCTCGCGCCGCACCCTGGCCCGCGACTTCCGTACGATCGACCCCACTTCGGCGCGGATAATTCTGGTCGAGGGCCTGGGCCGCGTCCTGCCTCCCTTTCCGGAGGATCTCGCCGCGGCGGCGCGCGTGCAGCTCGAACGTCTGGGGGTCGAGGTCTGGACCGGTACACGGGTTACGGGCGTCGATCCGCTCGGCGTCACGCTGGGGGCCGACCGAATCGGCGCCCGAACTGTGATCTGGGCCGCGGGGGTGCAGGGATCGGCCCTCGCGAAGTCGCTCGGCGTGGAACTCGATCGTGCGGGCAAGGTGCCCGTCCGCCCGGACCTTTCCGTGCCGGGAGCGCCCAACGTCTTCGTGGCGGGCGATCTCGCCGCGATTCTGCAGGACGGGGCTCAGGTTCCAGGCGTCTGCCCGGCGGCCATGCAGGCGGGCCGCCACGCGGCGCGGAACATCCTCGCTCTTCTGGCCGGCGGTTCCACCACTCCCTTCCGCTACGTCGACAAGGGATCGTTCGCGGTCATCGGTCGGGGTGCGGCGGTCGGAGACATGTTCGGCTGGAAGATGTCGGGCCGGGTCGCGTGGCTCGCATGGCTCGCGATCCACATCACCTTCCTCATCGGCTTCCGCAATCGGCTGATCGTTCTGATCGGCTGGGCGTATTCGTACTTCACGCATCGTCGAGGGGCGCGGCTGATCACGGGGCCGTAGGGACAACCCCCTGAACTCGTCGGCCGCCAGGCTCGCTCCTGGCGAACCGAGGCTGGCTGATAGAGTTCGCCGCCGATGGATCACACTGAAGCCATAGCGCCGTCCGTCAAGCCCAAGTCGTACTGGAAAGCGGTCGGGCCCTTCAAAGGGATCCTGCACCGCACGGTGTCGGCCGATCAGCTTGTGGCCCTGTCAGAGAAGAAGCCAGGCCTCCACCTCGCCTATGCCTCCCGTCAGTTCGCGATCGTGCTGTTCTGTGGCGTGGTGCTGTACCAGGATCAACCGTGGTGGGTCGCGGCCCCCCTGATCGCGCTGCAGGGCTTCACCTTCTTCAACATGACGACGCTTCTGCACGAAGTTGTCCACAGCGCGATATTCCCAAAGTCAAAACCCGGAGCCGAGCGCATCCTGGGTCTTCTTTATGCGATCACCAGCGGTATCTCCGCCTCCCAGTTCACCCGTTGGCACCTCGATCACCACGACAACCTCGGCACCAACGACCTCGACCCCAAGCGTCACTGGCTCTCTCCCAAGCGGAACGAGCGCTGGTTCAAACTCCTCTACTGCACGCCGGTACTGATGCCCATCTACTTCCGTGCGGCCGCACAGGAGGTGAAGACTTACCCGCAGGCCCTGAGGTCGCTCATCGCGCGCGAACGCATGGCGACCATCGTCATCCAGCTTTCGGTGGGCAGCGCCTTGTATTACTTCGGCGGCCTGGGGGCGATGTTGCGGGTGTGGTTCCTTCCCTACTTCATCGTGTTCCCCATCGCATTCACGATCAACCGGCTCGGACAGCACTACAACATCGACCCCACGAATCCTCTCAAGTGGTCCACGGTGATGCGGCCTTCAAGGATCTGGGACTTCTTCTTCGTCTACTCGAACTACCACGCCGAACACCACTACTTCCCGCGCGTCCCCTTCTATAACCTGCGGAAGCTCCACATGATTCTCCGGCCGATGTACGACGAACTCGGCATCAAGCCCCACACGTACCGGAGCATCCTGTGGGAGTGGTTCGTGTTGAACCGGGCTCCACACACGAATTGGGAGCTGCAGGCCTCACCCGAAGCTCGGTAGCCGGGCCGCCAGGTCGGCTACCGGCCTCATCGCCGTTCTCTTTCCGCGGCCCCGCCATGGTCGCTTCGACGGCAATCCCACCTGGCGAACTCGCGACCGGCGCCGCTCTCGCCCCCCCATCAGGCTCGCTGCCGCCGAAAACTATTCGTCATGACCTCCATCGCGCGCAAGAACTGCTCGCCCAGCGTTCGAATCATTGAACACGCGCAGAGATGGTCAGTCTTTTGGATCGACGGTCGTTCGACGTAGCAGCAGGGAAGCTCTTCAGAACCTTGGATTTCCAATTCGTCTTCTTGAACCCCTGAAGGCCTGTCCCCTCCCCGCGGCCAAGTCAACTTCTTCCTTCCCAGTCTGTTGAGGGAACGGCCACGATGGCGCGGGTGTTGCAGATTGGATTGCGGCCCCACAGCGGCGGTACGCGTCGGACCGTCATGCGTCGCTCAGCTCAGAGCCACTTCACACCATTGATCCAATCAAAGAATACAGAAAGAGAACAAAAATGAATCTCAAGACCCTCGCGGCACGGACGGCGGCCCTTCTTGCCGCCCTTCTGCTGCTGACCAATCCTGCCTTCGCGCAGATGACCCGCGGCGCCATCTCCGGCACCGTTCGCGACCAGTCCGGCGGCGCCATCCCAGGCGTCACCGTCACCGCCACCAACTCGGACACCGGCGCCACCCGCTCCGCCGTCAGCGATGCCATCGGCTTCTATCGCCTCCCCGCCCTCGAACCCGGCACGTACTCCGTCCGCGCCGAACTCTCGGGCTTCTCGGCGTTCGCGACCTCGCTCAAGGTCAACGCGGACACCGACGTCAAAATGGACGTGGGCCTCAAGATCGCCA
>CAZFQH010000471.1:0-3601 GCA_964520805.1 uncultured Acidobacteriota bacterium
GCCGGAGAAACGGCCTTCGCCCCATCACTCGCGAAAAGATGGAGTCTGGCTTCAATGGGGCTCCGGCTCTTCAGCCGGAGAAACGGGCACGCTGGAGGGGATCTCCGCGCCAGCGTCAACGCGCTTCAATGGGGCTCCGGCTCTTCAGCCGGAGAAACCTGAGCGACGGGAAAAGTAAGCTCGGCATGATCGGCACGCTTCAATGGGGCTCCGGCTCTTCAGCCGGAGAAACTGCGCTGATCGTAAACCGAAACGATCCAATCTGATACACCCCGTCTTTCGAGCGGTGGCAGCAAACAACCACAAGACGAGGCGGCCGCAGCGGATCTTCGGTTCTTTTCTCTGTTGATTTCAAAGACTTGGCGCGAATCGAGCGCCTGCTGGAATTCCCTGATCATCTCACCGCTCGAAGATTTGGTCATATAACGACCGCGCCAGGGATCGCGACGTTGTGCTTTCGGCCAATCGCGAAGACGCGGTCCCGTGCGATGCCCACGGTCGGACCGAGATCGATGAACAGCACCTGGTCTTCGGACGGCTGAATGACGCTGCCAAGATCGAGCAGTAACCCCTCGCGCTGGCGGTCAGAGAGGTCACAGCAAAAGACCGAGAACTGAGCCTTCTCCCCCGCTCCTTTCATGATCTGAAAGACCTTTCGCAGACGCTTGGGATCGGCGATGTCGTAGGCCACGTAGTATCGATGGGTCATCGGGTAAGGAAAGCCGGGTAGTCAGGCAACTCACCCAGCAGCACGCGGGAGAGCAGTCGCGCCTGCACCTCCAAAACCCGCCGGTATGTGATGCGGTAGCCAAAGATGGGATGGGTGATCTCCTGGCGCATCCGGCGTTCGAAGTTGAGGACGAAGGCCTTCCGCGCATCGGCATTCAGAGTGACGGCGCCCGCGGCCCGGATGAAGCCATTCTTCTGGACGATTTCGGCGTTGATCGCAAACAGGACGGCGGAATCCGCGGCGAGCGGACGGAACTCCTCCATCAGATCCAGCGCCAGCGCCGGCCTCCCGGCCCGGGGCTCGTGCAGGAACCCGATCGATGGATCGAGCCCGACCCGGGCGAGGGCGTTATGGCACTCCCTCATCAAGAGCGAGTAGGCGAGCGACAGAAGCGCATTCACCGGGTCGCGAGGCGGCCGGCGATTGCGGCCAGCGAGGTCGAAACCGAGGTCAGCCGCCAGCATCGAGTTGAACGCCTTGAAGTACACGCGGGCCGCCAGCCCCTCGATGCCGCGGAGACTCTCGACGCTTTCAGCCTTTCGAGCGTCTTCGGCCCGCTGGCGCAGCAGGTCGAGCGCCTGGGGTTCTGGCAAGCGCGCGTTCCGTCTCAGCAGGGTGCGACAGTTCAGGATCTTGCCCGCGACAAAGGCCCGGGCGAGGGCCAGCGCTTCGCCTCGCACGGAGGCGACCCGGAATTGAGCGATCCGGACCGCGACGTTCACGAGGTTGTGCGGGTGCATGGTGCCAAAGTGCCACCCGCCCGACGTGTGGAAAGAGACGCCCACCCCCTGCGAGCAGAGTTCCTGAATCACCGAGGTGGTGACGTGAACCTGGCCGAACAACGACAGGTGCGACACACCGCGGGTCCGCACGTGTTCAACCTTGCCGTCGCGGGTGTGAACCTCGAGCCGTTCGCCCGACTTGCGGATAGTGGCTCCGACCTCGAGCACGTGGCAGGGGTGCCGGTCCTCGTCCGCGGGCATCAGCCGCCGAACTTCCTTCTCTTCCCCATCAGCGCGGCCGAGAAGAGCGTTCGTCTCGTCGGGTAGGCAGATCCCCACCAGCGAACATCCGGGACATTTCGGGCTGGAGATCAACGGCGGTGGCGGCGTGCCGCTCGCCTTGATGGAACGGGCGAGCGCTACGGCGGCACGCACCGCATCTTCGGCGGCGCCGTCCACCGGCACGGCAACCCGCGTCTTTGACGCCGCGTAATAGACCGCCCCTTCGTCCGATCGGTAGCCCGCAGCGCGCAGAGCCAGGACCTGGGATGCCACCTGGACGCGGTCGGCCTCCCAGACTCCGCCCTCCACTCGCTGCGGGTCGGGAGCCGAGCCGCGCTTGTAGTCGACCGGCACCACGAGGCCGTCTACTGCTTCGACGATGTCAACCTTGGCGATGATTCCAAGTTCCGCGGACGCCGCGGTGACCGAACGGGCGACATCGCTCTTACCCAAGGCTTCGGGCAGCGGAAGTTCCTCGACTCTGGCGTCCACACGCCGATGAACACGCTTGCCGCTCAAGGTGTCGGCACTCTCCTCCCACTCGCCCGCCACGTGTTCCAAGTAGTAGAGCCGGGGGCAGTAAACCACTTCATTCAGCATCCTGGCTGGGATCAGGTCGGGCTCGTCGCTCATGGCTGAACAGCCTCGCACGAGACCCCTGACACTCGGCGTCAGGGGTAGGGGCATTGATCGATCAGTGCGTATTCCGGCGTAGTGTTATCAAGATATCTCTTCGATCACTCGGCGATATCTTCGCAGTATGCTCAAGACCCTTGTCAATCTGGACGCCGATGACAAAGCCTGGCTCGATCGCAAGGCCCGTCTGCGCAAGGTGCCGATGACCGAATTAGTCCGCCATGGCCGTCCGCTCTCACCGCCAGCGCGAGGAGAACCGCAACCGGCCGGCCTGGTCTGGCGCCCTTGCCGCCACCAGCGGCCGGTGGCGACAGGGCGGCGGGCTCGCCTGGCAGAAACGGATGCGCGCCGAGTGGGACACGCCGCAACCGAAGCGCCCGGCGTGAGGTCTGGGACTCCGTGATCGTGATCGATCACTTCAACGGTGTTCATGGCGCAACGGGCTGACCGAACACGGGAACGCCTGCAGCCTCTCCGTCATCACCCAAGCCGAGGTTCTGGCCGGGTTCGCCGTCCCGCAAATTGCGCTCGCCCATGAATTGCTCGACCACTTCGCAGCACTCCCCATCACAACGGAGATCGCCGCGTCGCTCAGGCGCAGCGAGCGATGGAAGCGGCCCGACGCCCTACAAGCCGCGGTCGCGATCCATCATGGGCTGGTGCTCGAGACTCGGAAGGGCCGGGACTTTCGAAGCGATCGCCCACGTTCCGTCCACCGACATCACGTCCATGGTCTCCCGTCCGCGAGATCAGCCAGCCTCGAACGTGCGCCCTGGTTGTCGGCCGGGTTGAGCCAGCGCATCTTCTCGAAGACGGCGGTCGCTCCGGGGCGATCGTCGAGCCGCCACGCGCACAGGCCGGTCCCGTTCAGGCAGCGGAGGAAGGGGCGGTTGTCGGTAAGGCCCCACGCCAGGACGCCGTCGAATTCCAGCCCAAGCGACAGCGCGCCGATCGCGGTGCCCGTTTCGTAGTGCCGCATCGCCAGCTTCGGATTGCGGTCGAACTCGATCCTGCCGAGGTGAGCGTGGGCGGCGAGGCAGCGCAGATCTTTCCCCAGCAGCTTCATGAGGATCTGGTATGCGCCATGACTGTCGCCCGCCTCGTGAAGCTCGCCCGCCGCAACAATCGGATCAGAGTCGAAGTTCTCGGGGTCGACGCCCGGCAGCACCTGCTCCATCTCGAACATGGGGCGTCGGCCGTGGGAGATGATGGTTTTTGCCCACTCTTCGAT
>CAZFQH010000472.1:0-1155 GCA_964520805.1 uncultured Acidobacteriota bacterium
AGACTCCGGGCAGTGAACGGAAATTCATGGCCCCGGTGGCCATGCAACTCGTGAAAAGCGCGTTGCCGACCCTGACCCTTCCCCCCGACGAGAAGACCGCCAGCGCCCCCGCGGTTCTGCAGGTGTTTGAGGAGTATGACGCCATCGAAATCAGTGGGGCCACGATCGAGGGCGACTCCTACTGGCTCAACTTGAGCTACGCGGTGGGGCAAGGACTGGTCTCGCTGAGCGACCTGATGCAGGCGCGTGAGGAGCGGCGCACTCGTTTCGATGTCGAGGGCGGCTTCGTGGATCTTTCGGCGCCAGCTTTTGCCGACATCGATCGGTTGCGGGCTCGAAAAGATGGCACGCTGCGCGCTCCCGGCCGCATCTCGGTCTCACCGCTTGAACTGCTGCGAATGACCGCCCCCCGAGGCGCCCATGTTCGCCTCGAGGCGGCCGGGAGCGAAGCGCAAGCCCGGATCGAGCGGCTGATCGAGGGCCGGGCCACCACGCCTTTGCGGGCGCCGGAAGGACTCACGTCGAGCCTTCGTTCGTACCAACAACTCGGCCTCGAATGGCTCGGCTTCCTCTGGGAACATGGGCTGAGCGGACTGCTCTGCGACGAGATGGGCCTTGGCAAGACTCATCAGGCCATGGCCTTCCTTGTGGCTCTGCGCGATCAGGCTGCGATCCAGGCGCCGTTCCTCGTGGTGTGCCCGACGTCCGTGGTCAGCCACTGGCGTGACAAACTGCGCGCACATGCGCCCAGTCTTCCTGTGCAGATGCATCACGGAACGCAAAGGCGGAGTGCGGATTTTCCCCCGGGCTCGGTCACGATCACCTCCTACGGCATTCTCTGGCGCGACATCGAACTGCTCGCGGAGACTCCCTTCGCGGCCGCGGTCTTCGATGAAGTGCAGCAGATAAAAAACAGCGGCACGCGGGCCCATCAGGCCGCTCTCCAGTTGCGTCCGCGGATGCGGCTCGGGCTCACGGGAACGCCCATCGAAAATGAGCTCGCCGACCTGAAGACACTTTTCGACTTCGTCCTCCCCGAGTATCTGGGTACGGATGAGGCTTTCACGCGGAGGTTCGGAGGTGCGCCGGGCGTGCCCCCGCGCCGGCTGGACGAACTTCGCCGCCTCCTCCGCCCTTTCGTTCTCCGCCGCCTCA
>CAZFQH010000472.1:1165-2662 GCA_964520805.1 uncultured Acidobacteriota bacterium
GTGCTATCGGAACTGCCCGAACTCACCACCGACCTGCGCGCGTGCGCGCTCTCGGAGGAGCAGAAGGTGCTTTATCGACAGGCCCTCTCGGACCGTGCGCCCAAGCTGCTGGAGCAGATTCGCGCAGGCTCGGAACCGGTACCCTACATTCACATCTTCGCGCTGCTCAACCTGCTGAAGCGCATCTGCAATCACCCCGCCCTCGCACTCGATCGCGCTTCGGAGTACGCACAGTTCGCCTCGGGCAAGTGGGATCTCTTCTGCGAATTGCTCGACGAGAGTCTGGGCAGCGGCCAGAAGGTGATCGTGTTCACCCAGTTTCTGGGCATGATCGAGATGTTCGAGCGGCACCTGCGCGAGTCCTCGACCGGCTTCGTGACCCTCACCGGGGCCAGTCGCGACCGCGGCGCCCTCGTGGATCGCTTCAACAACGATCCCGAGTGCCGCGTCTTCCTGGGCAGCTTGAAAGCCGGCGGCACCGGAATCGACCTGGTGGGCGGCTCGGTGGTGATTCACTACGACCGCTGGTGGAACGCGGCCCGCGAGGACCAGGCAACCGACCGCGCTCATCGCATCGGTCAGAAGCGGCCGGTGCAGGTGTTCAAGCTCGTGACTGAGGGAACTCTCGAAGAGAAGATCTCCACGATCATCGAGCGCAAACGTGCGCTCGCCGCGGACGTGCTGCAGGCCGACGAGCCGGGCCTCGCCAAGACGTTCACCCGCGAAGAGCTTGTCGAACTCCTTCAGCCGCCTGGCTAGGGCGGAGAGGGCCCAAAGGCGCGCGCTACAACCACTTCGCTTTCTTGAAGCGGTAGACGAGATACGCGTCGACCGCCACCATCAAGCCGATCGAGAACGGATAACCCCAGGTCCAGCGCAACTCGGGCATATGGTCGAAGTTCATTCCGTAAACCCCCGCGATCATGGTGGGGACCGCGGCCAGGGCGGCGTAGGCGGCGAGACGCTTGGTGATCTCGGTCTCGTTCATGGTGATGAGCGAGAGATTGACCGAGATGACGGTGGCCACCATGTCGCGCAGGCTGTCGATGCTCTGCTTCAACCGCAACAGGTGGTCGTAGACGTCGCGAAAATACTCATCGAGGCCAGCGCAGATGGGGGGGACGCGACCCCCGTGGAGTTTCCCCGCCACTTCCAGGAGGGGGCCGGTGGCACGGTCGAGAACCATCAGCTTGCGCTTGAGGCCGTATAGGGCCTCGATGTTCTCGCGGGTGCTCTGCCCGGAGAAGATCCTCTCCTCGATCTCGTCGATCTCCTCGGTGAGAGCGTCGAGAACCGGAAAGTATCGATCCACCACAGCATCCATGAGTGCGTAGAGAACGTACGCGGGGCCATGCTGCAGAAGCTCGGGTTCCTGCTCCGACCGTTGGCGCACATCGGTGAAGCCGTGGGCGGTATCGCGACGCACCGAGACCACGTAGTTCTGGCCGACGAAGATCGCGACCTCCCCGGTGGTGAGGTCACCGTCCTTCTGTTCGA
>CAZFQH010000472.1:2672-3600 GCA_964520805.1 uncultured Acidobacteriota bacterium
TTCGTCCATCTTGGGACGCTGATGACCGTGCTGGGCATCCTCGACGGCCAGTTCGTGCAGGTCGAACTCGTCCTGAAGGGCCTCGACTTCGGCGTGATCGGGGTCCTTCAGAGCCACCCAGACGAAACAATCGGGCTGAACCGTGTACGAGCGAATCTCGGAGAACGGGATATCGGCGAGCTTCTTCCCTCTTCGGTAGGCCGCGCAATTGATGAGCATGGGAGTTGGCTAAGGGTATATCAGCCGCCGCCCGCACGTGCTACAAGAATGGCAACTGGGCGATTGACTTAAGGCGAGTCAGATACCCGATTCGCCAGTAGGGGAACCAAAAGGCTACTTCTTGTAGACCTCGACGAGGCCGATGCCCTGGAAGGAGCCCTTGCCTTTTACGATCGCGGTATAGGCGCCTGGAGCCAGGCTTCGCAAGATCGCCGACTCGAGCGCGTGCGACGGAGCATTGCCGGAGGAGCCGATGGCCGCGGTGTTATGTGCCTCGCCCCAGTTGTCGTTCGACTCGATCACGGTCGAACCGCTGTAGAGGTCCAACGTGGGATCCGGCAGGGCGCCGCCGAGATTGAACGGGGACTGGCCGAGCGACGGCCCCTTGGCGACGATCAGGACCTGTTGCGCAGCATCGCCCTGGATGATGAAGCCGCCAATCAGGATGTTGTCCCCGGTGAGCACCGGGCCGCGGGTCGAGATGTTGAGGAGAGGAGTCTCGGGCTTGTCCAGTTCGAACACCTCGACAATTCCGATGCCCGTCGTGTCGCCTACCCCCGTCACATGAACCGTATAAGGGACGTTCGGACTGACCGTGGTGAGAAGCGCTGCTTCGGCCGGGAAGGTCGGACCCTGCCCGGAAGCAGTGACCTCCGCGGCCTACGCCCCGGTTTGCCAGTTGTCGTTGAACTCAATGGGCGTCGAGCCG
>CAZFQH010000473.1:0-3596 GCA_964520805.1 uncultured Acidobacteriota bacterium
GTCTATGGAATCACGACGAGTGCCACCGATGGACTGCTCGGCGGATGGGCCACTCACATCGAGTTGCGGCCCGGGGTGCGGACGGTGAAGCTCAAGGGCGGCGTCGGCGTGGCGGATTTCATGGGCGGTGGCTGCGGACTGCCCACCGGATTCTCGGCGATCGAGCGGGGCGGGGTCGTCTTCGGCGATACCGTTCTGATTCAGGGAGCGGGGCCGGTAGGACAAAGTGCCGCGATATTCGCAAGGCTGTGTGGGGCCGGACGGGTGTTGATGATCGGCGGCCCGGCCAACCGGATCGCGGCGGCGCGCGCGCGGGGAGTCGATGAAACCATCGATCTGGCAAAAGTCTCGGATCCCGCCGAGCGCCGGCGCATTGTTCTCGACCAGACTCAGGGACGAGGGGCCGACCTCGTCATCGAGGCCACCGGGAATCCGACCGCGGTGCGGGAGGCTCTGGAACTGGTCCGGGACGGCGGAAGGGTGGTTGTGGTCGGGCAGTACACGGATGCGGGCGACATCACCCTCTCCCCCCATCGGCACCTCAACCGCAAACACATCACGCTTCTGGGTTCGTGGGGGTATGAGTTCCGCCACCTCTACCTGTCGATGGGCGGTCTGGAACGAACGCGCGAGCGTTTCGACTGGGCCGGGTTCGTCACCCGCGAGTATGACCTCCACGAGGCCACCCGGGCCCTCGAAGACATGAAGGCCCAGGCCGTTCTTAAGGCGCTGATCCGCCCTTCATCCGCCTCTTACCTCTTAGGCGCCTCTTAGTTGCCCTCCTGGAACTCGACCGTTCAGCGGAAGACCGGCGGGGGCATCTTGGGAACCTGATTCTGGCGGATCCTGGGAGAGGCGTTGCTCGCGCCCGAACGGATCCGAAAACTGTTGATCGCGAAGGCCCCACCCAACAGAAGGGCCAGAAGAATCGAAACCCCCACGATCATCCGCACGCGGCTCACGCGGGAGAAACTCGCATTGCAGTCGATGCAGCGATAAGGCTCACGCGCATCCAGGCGAAGCCACGAGACTTCGGCGCCGAATCGGGCCGGGCGAACCGCCAGAGAACCGCAATCCGGACAGCGACCGGCGCGAGCGCCAAGGGTTGGTGCCACGAGGCGCAAGGGAGAAACCCGGAGCCGATCATCGTCGGCGGCGGCATCCATCTCCGACGGCCGGAAAGGCAGATGCAGGTCCACGAGGTCCACATCAGCCGGAACCGGGCCCACCGCGATCGGGAAGTAGACACCGCAGTCCAAGCAGCGAATCGGGCGAACCTTCAGCACGGCGAGCCAAACGCCCTCGTATCGACGGCGGGAATAGCGCACCCGCGAACCGAAGCAGATCGGGCAGGACGCCTTCCGGCGCCTGCTTCCCTCCCACGCCTCGCGAAGACTGATGTCCATATTTGCGAGGCCATTCTAGGAGCACCCCGAAGAGCGTGATCAGACCGGCCTCACCACTTGGTCGCTAGAGCAACAGCGCGTCCACACGATGGGCGTGGACGATCTGCTCCCGAGGCGACCACTTGAAGATCGTGAAGCGTCCGTCCTGCGAGGCCACCAGGGCACTCGCGTCGCGCTGATCGTGGACGAACTGGGCGGCCGAGAGATGACGGGTGCCGCCTAGTTGCGTGGGTGCGGCGAAAGCGCGGACGTTGCCCTCCACCGGTTCAGTGTGGCTCACCTGTTCCACCGGCGGACTTCCCCGGCGCCGCGTGATCTTGGCTCCGAGTGCCAGTACCTCGAAGCGGTCGTTGATGAGCGTCGCTCCGTCCACCGCGGTGAGGCCGGCCACCGCGTCGACGGCGCGGCGCAGATCCTCCTGCCATTCATGAAGCCCTCCTTCGTCGGGCCGCGACTTCAAGACATCGCCCAGACTGGTGAAGGGCGGGTCGACGGCGTACAGCATCGGTGTGGCCACGGACTCCCGCCACTGCGCGGTGTCGGCCGGTACAACGAGCAACGCGCCCCCGCGTCCATGCGCGCGCATGGACGCCGCCACCTCGACCAGGACATTGACGTATTCGGTCGAACCCCGGAGTTCGCCGAAACCAAGAAGGGACTTGACGAGTTGCGGGCAGTCGGGCACCGCGACGCCTCCCGCCTCGTCTACCACGCGGACCTGGTCGCCTTCGAGAACGGCCACGTTCACGAACTTCCCGAACGGCTCGCTACGATGTTTGATCACCAGAAGCCCCGAGGCAATCACTTCAACCACCAGACAGAACGACGGAACGTCCTGAGTCGTGCCCCAGACGTGAAAGTCGTAGTCATCCCGCCAGACCCCGAGGTGGATTCCCGGGCGCTCCACGGCCGGAGCCACTTTGGCGAGGGGCGCGGGCCGCAGCGGAATCGGAGCCGCGAATCGAAGCGCATGTCCCGCACGATCGGGCGGGACATAGGCGAGCGAAATGGTGGGCGTGACGCCCTCCTCTCGTCGCAGGCTCGCCCAGAAAGCGGCATCGATCAGGGATTCGATCGCGATCGCAGTGGGCGCCTCCGGTAGATCCTCACGGCCACGCTCCCGAGCGAGGCCGATATGCCGGGCGAAGTGCGCTTGAACCTTCGGCGCGACCTGGCGAGCGGCGGGGTAGGCGGAGTCGGTCATCAGGCGGTGAGAATAGCGTCTCCCCGCTGGCTTGCGTCCCGAGCGACCCCTCGAACATGCTTCCGGACGTCGTTTGGATTGACAGGGCTCCGTCGAGGGAACTATCGTCCCTTCAGGCGCTTCGAGACGCCAGACCTGCCTGAAAACGGGCGGGCTGAACAGGGTGCGCGAGACGAAACTTCATCGGGGCCAAAAAAGCGAACATGCGAAAAAAACTGCTCCTCGCCGACGACAGCATCACCATCCAGAAGGTCGTCGAACTCACGTTCCCTTCGGATGAGTTCGAGGTCGTGACCGCAGGCAATGGGCGGCTCGCGGTCGACAAGGCCATGACGTTTCTGCCGGACATGGTCCTTTGTGATGTGATCATGCCCCAGCTCGACGGTTACCAGGTCTGCGAGGCACTGCGCGCCCTTCCCGAGTTGAAGAACGTGCCGATCCTCCTCTTGAATGGTGCCTTCGAGCCCTACGACGCTGAGAAGGCTTTGGCGGTGGGCGCACTCGGCAATGTTTCGAAGCCGTTCGATCCCCCCGCACTGGTGGCGCGGGTCAAAGAGATTCTGGCCGCGCATTCGACCGCAGCATTGGAGCGTCGCCTGGACATGTCGTTGGACGGAACCAGCGGCGTCACCGCAATTGGCGATATCGATGCCGACGCCCAGGCCATGGATTACGCGGACGCGGAGGTACCTTCGACCCTTCCCTCTTCGACCCAGTCCCTGGGCCCTGAAACCGTCGAGGCGGACTTCAGCGCCGGAGCGGCCGATTTCACTCCCGGGCCGGTCGACTTCAGCTACGACGAGTCCGAAACCGCGCCGGTCTCCACCGTCGAGGTCCCGCTTGGTATTCGCGAGATGGCCGCCCGCAGTCTGGCCCTCGACTCTCCCGTGTTCGCCGAGCCGGAGCCCGAAGTTTTGACATCGGAAGCCGAACTCTCGGATTTCTCTGAGACCCTCCATGGGCCGCTCGACGCCGAAGCCCAAGCC
>CAZFQH010000474.1:0-3583 GCA_964520805.1 uncultured Acidobacteriota bacterium
GGTACGAGGGGGCGGGCTGGTCGACGACTAGGGTCGGGATCTGGGTGTCTACGGTGAAGGTGGACTGAGCGGTGGCTAGATTGGAGGCGCGGTCCGCGATGCTCGCGGCAAAGACGTGCGCCCCACGTCTGGATGATGGACTCTACCTTCGTCAAGTCGTTCTTCAACCACCTCGACCTCGGCGCGGCCGCGGTGTTCGATGGCCACTCCAGAACGCCCCTCGTGGTACAGGCCTTCCACGGCAAACCCACAGGATCCATGATGGCGAAACTCCTCAAGCGCGCCGTCCGAGCCTTCGAAACCCCGAAGTACCTGATCACCGACCAAGGCCCCGAGTTCGCCTCGAAGATCTTCCGAAAAGCGTGCGCCAAGCTCGGAATCGGTCTCCGATTCGCATCCAAGGAGAACATCCACGCCACCGCGCGGCTCGAACGCTTCTGGCGAACCCTCAAGGACATCACGAAACTCCGCGCGCCTTATCGGGTCCTCGATCTCGAAGACCTCGAAGAGCGCCTCGGGGCATTCCTCACCCACTACGTCTTCTTCCGGCCCCATCGCGGGCCCGGCATGGACGGCGCTACTCCCGCCGAAATCCACGCCGGAGTCGAGCCCGCGGTCAAGAGAACCAAATCGCCGCCCCGGGGACGGCCCGGCGAAGGGCCAACCGACCTCGGACTTGATATCCGATTCGTCGCGTCGAAGACAAGGAACTACCCGTTCCTCGTTCCGGCGCTCGCCACCTAACCCAACATCACAATTCATCGCGAAGGACCGGAGTTCGTCGGAACTTCAACGCGAGAGACCTGTCCGCTCGTTGAGGTCTCCGATGAGCATCGCCGGTCCGCGGCGCGCAACGACCCAATCTCGCCCCGCCCGAGCCTCATCCGGCCCTCGTTCATGGCTCTGATCCCCTTCCAAACTCCCATCGCCACCTGACCACGCCGGCAGATACGAACAGCTTTGTCTCCGCCTTGTCCGAGAGGGCCTGTACGACTCGACGTCCCTTCTACTGGCCGCCCCGGAGCGTCCGGGCGACTACCGGGAACCTAACCCGGAACTCGCTTTCAGAGCCCTGGCTGCTTCGATTGTCGGTCGTGTGTCGGCTGTGCTGGCTCTGGAGCCATAACGAACACCCGCGATCCCGAACCAGGGCCCGAACATCCATCACCATTTTGTCGGGGCGGCAGGCCGGGGTCGATTCGTGCCGAGGAAGTGCCGATGCCAGTCAGGCGGGCGTGAACCTTTTTTCGGCTCTGTACCAGAATCTGTAGAGAGTCCAATATTCACGCGGCCCTGAGGAGCCTGGCCGTCGCCGTGGATTTGCGCACTTTCAGGATCAAGTACTCGTAGTCCTTGTAACCTCGGCCTCGTCTGATGACGCTCCGGATGTTGGCATTTCTGGGACACAGGGCTGAGAGAAGTACGTTCAGGCTTGCGCATAACAATAGAGGGACGGCGGGAAACGGGCGTCCAAGCTAAAACTAGGCACGTAGAGGCGGCCACCAGAGATAGCCGGCACGCCTCCGGAATAACCCGTGGTTCCCTTGGGCTTCTGGTGCCATTCTGGCCGACCGGTCTCTCGGTTCAAGGCCCAGAGCGTTCCGTGAGGATCACCAGCCCAAATGTGGGTCTCAGAAGCCGCAATATCCGTTGATATTCGATCGAACCTTCGCTTGCTCCGTTTTTCCATCTCGGGAGCCAAGTCGTACTTCAGCTTCAACCCGCCGTCGAAAAGATCGAAGGCATAGAGGTGGGACCACTGATTCACGTAGACACTATCTCCGTAGACAACGCGCGCACCCCACACGGGCGTAGACCAAAGGCGTCGTCCGGTCTTCTCGTCGAATGCCGCCGTCCAGTCCTTGGTGGCCACCACGCACACGCCTCGACTATTCATCGGGAAGGCGTCACGCGACAATGCACCGCCTAGATCTCCAACTGGAGCCCTCCACAGCTCGCGGCCCGTGTCGAGATCGAGGGCCACGATATTGGGCGGCAGACCGACAAATATGCGCCCATCGGAAACGGCAACATGCTGCGAATAGAGATCGTCCCATGATCCAGACACCGTCGAGCGCCAAAGCGGCTCCGCACCTGTCCCACTTATCCTAACTGCACTGAGACTGCTCGCAACAGCTTCGCCAAGTGCATCAGTCCGCCCGCAGACACCGACATCCGGGACAAGCGCGTGTAGGTAGCCTTCTCCTGGAAAAGAAGAAGTCAAGCCCCCTGTTTCGACTCGGATTCTCTGCCACTCTTTCGGCCCCTCGCCCCGATTGGTCGCGTTGAATGGCTCGCCGCGAACGACAATGAGATCGTCGCCACAAAGGTGGTGACCTTGGGCAAAATCGCCGGGCAATCTCCAGCGAACTGCTCCAGACTCGTTGAGAGCCACGAGTTCCTTGGTTGCCCACACCAACGCGCCGCCGGCGGCAACTAAGGGGTAGTGTCCAATAGGAGCAACGCTGGAACGCCACTGAAATGCCGGCACTAGCGGCGGAGACAGGTCGATGTCGACCTGGACCCGGGTGCAGCCCCCAAACAGGTCTGGGTACATCAGCGGAACTCGAACAGCGTAGCGGCACCGGCCCTTAGGTCGGCCAGCGCGCCGCCAAATCCGCGATTCGATCCTCTAAGCGCTTCTCTCGCAATTTCACTATTCTCAATGCGCGCCAAAAATAGTTTCGTAACCTCTACTCGATGCGACTCCGGCAGGGAAGGGAACTTCCACCGGAGTTCCTTGATCGCTAATCCCTGTTCTGTGAAGTGTGCCACGAAGTCCCGTTCGAACTGATCAAGTGCTGCGTTGAGCGACCGACTCGATGGAGGGAAGCTGGTCCACCGCTTGACCTCGTAGCGTAGCCTTCCAAACGCTCCCCCGGTTCCAAAAGGTCCATCGACGACGAGATCATAGATGCGGCTGCGGATGTTGCCTTTGGCGGTTCGAAGGGCCGCAATCTTCTGGCCTTCTTCGAAGGCGAGCTTGGTGGCCCTCTGTGCAGCGGGCCTCTCGATGAAATTGACCCCTAGGTCGAGAACTGCCTGGGCGCCGAATGCCTTGAGGTTGTTGGGATGAGCCAAATCGCTGACGAGTCGAGATGTGTTTTGGGCGTTGGCCGCATAGAGCTTGCCCAGTCGGACTACGACATCCTTTGGCGCATCAAGGTTGTTTGCGGTTCTCAGAGCGATTTTGCCGAGGTACGCCGCCGACGCTCCTGCTCAAGTGCCTCGGCCCAAGCGGCAATCGCTGCGGCGTCGTGTATGGGGCAGCTCGCGGATGGACCGCTCTCGGCAGCCGCCCCAACCGCGCAAGCCCCTGCCACAGAGAGTAGAACCTTGAATCGGTTTCGGGGCAGTGTCTGCTCGGCCTCACCAAGCGCCCTGACGAGCGCCTCTTTGTCGGGTGCGTTCTTCACCAAGGTCTCGACCTTGTCGAGCATGCGGCCTTGATCACCGACGGCGCCCAGGACGTTCCCAAGCGCCTGCTTGCCCGTCGTGGAAATGGTCTCGGCCGCCTCGGCGACGTTCTCGAGTGTCTTGCCGCCAGGCAGGTCGTCGACGACCTCCTTAATCCCCTTCAGGA
>CAZFQH010000475.1:0-3583 GCA_964520805.1 uncultured Acidobacteriota bacterium
CCCATGCCCCTGGCTACGTCGACTCCCATTCCCACCGTCTCTCCCTCTCCTTCGATGACGCCCCCACCCCCGGCCGACCGGCCGCACCCTCCAACCCAGTGAGTCCCAACGAGCCGAAAGCGGCCCCGGCCACGAATCCATGATCGAATTTCATCCGTGAGCGCGCCTTTGGAAGATGCCGATGTGGAAACCGCCTCGGCCGGATACGCGCGACGTTTCGACTCGCCGGTCGGCCGCTGGATGCTCGACAGGCAGCTCCTGGCTATCCTTGACCTTCTTCGCGACAAGGGCCCGTCGTCGATTCTGGACGTGGGGGGCGGCCACGGCCAGATGGCGCCCGCCCTCTCGGGTTTGGGACATCGGGTCACGGTGCTCGCGAGTTCTCCCCACGCGATGGCCGCGACCCTTCGCCCGCGGGTGGCATCGGGGGAGGTTCTCCTCGTTGTCGGCGATCTGCGCGACCCTCCGGTGGAACCTCGATCTTTCGACATTGTGTTGAGCCTGAGGCTCCTCGCCCATGCCCGTGATCTTGAAGGGCTCGTCCGAGGACTGACCCGCCCTGCCGAGCGCACCGTCATTGTGGACTATGCCGCGGCCCGCAGCTTCAACGCGGCGGCGGAAGTTTTTTTTGGGGCCAAGAAGCGGATCGAAAAAAATACTCGTCCCTTCCGCGTTCTGCCCACCGCTCAGATCGAGCATCTGTTCAGCGAGAGTGGCTGTCGCGCGCGCGGCCGCCGCAGCCAGTTCTTCTGGCCGATGGCCCTCCACCGCGCCCTCGGCTCACCACTCCTGTCGCGCAGCCTCGAAGCCCCCTTCGCCGCTTTTGGCCTGCGCGCGGTGTTCGGCTCACCCGTCCTTGCGAGATTCGATCGTGCCTGAACCCTGGGCCCTCCGGCTCTTCCGGAAATCACCACTCAAACGCGACAAAGTTGCGGCCCTGCTCTCGGTCCTCGGGGAGGTGTCGGGAAAACGGTGCCTGGATCTGGGTTCGGACAACGGCGTCGTAAGCCTGCTGTTGCGGCAGCAGGGGGGGCGGTGGGCTTCGGGCGATCTGACCCTCGAAACCGTGGAAGCGATACGCGGCCTGGTGGAGTCGGACGTTCACCTGGTTGAGGAGAAGCGGCTTCCTTTCGACGACGCGGAGTTCGATCTCGTGGTGGTCGCGGACATGATCGAGCATGTCGCCGACGAGCAGGCCTTTGTGGGGGAACTCGCACGGGTGCTCAAACCGGAAGGCCGGCTCGTGGTCAACACGCCCCATGCTCGGGACACCGCCTTGCGGCGCCTCCGGCTCAAACTGGGACAGACCGATGAGAAGCATGGGCATGTGCGCCCCGGCTATACCCGAGAGTCTCTGAGCCCGCTCCTTCAGCCGGCGTTTTCGGTAGGGGAGTCGACTACTTATACGAAGGCGTTCTCCGAGACCATAGACACCGCGATGCAGTGGGGCCTCGAATCGCTCGGCAAGAAGGGATCGAAGAAGGGCGTCGTGGTCACGGGTGGTGACCTCAAACGGCACGCGAAAATGTTCACTCTCTACCGCCTGATCTTCCCTTTCGTGTGGGGCTTTTCGAGACTGGACGCGCTGTTGCCCTGGAACGACGGATATCGTCTGCTGATGGTGGCCACGAGGAGAGAAGCATGACCGACGCCCCCGATCTTTCCATCAGTATCGCTACCGAAAAAGACGTGCCTCTGATTCTCGGTTTCATCCGAGCGCTCGCCGAATACGAACGGCTGGCGGACGCCGTGGTGGCAACGGAGGATGGCCTGCGCCAGACGCTGTTCGGCCCGAGGCCTTTCGCCGAGTGCGTGATCGCCCGTTTTCAGGGGGCGCCTGCCGGATTCGCCCTCTTCTTTCACAACTACTCCACTTTCCTTGGCCGCCCCGGCCTCTATCTCGAAGATCTCTTTGTGAATCCGGAAATGCGCGGGAAGGGAATTGGGCGAGTTCTCCTGAAGCACCTGGCGCGGCTGGCCGTCGAACGGGGCTGCGGGAGACTCGAATGGTCGGTCCTCGACTGGAACCAATCGGCCATCGGATTTTACAAGTCGCTCGGGGCCGAGCCGATGGAGGACTGGACCCTCTTCCGTCTCAAGGGTCACGCCTTGAACTACCTCGCGGCCGACTGAAGCGGCCTCGGTTCCTTCGCGACGGGCTTTGCAGCTACCGCCCGGACTTTCGCGCTGCCTTGTCCTCGTACATGCGTTTGTCGGCGAGTCGGATGAGGTCGGGTTTCGTCCGGGCCTCATCGGGATAAGTCGCCACTCCGATGGACGCTCCGATGCTGGCGTTGATGCCCTCCTCCTGAAGGAAGGTGTGTCCCTCGATCAACTCGCGAAATTTCTCGCCCAGGATCCGGGCCGCGGCCCCGTCGGTCTGAGGGAGGATGATCACGAACTCATCGCCGCCGTAGCGGGCCGGGTAATCGGTCTCGCGAACCGCGGTACGGAGCAGGAAGCCCACTTCGCGCAATGCGTGCGAGCCGCGCAGGTGGCCGTGCACATCGTTGATGGGCTTGAACCGATCCAGGTCGATGAAGGCGATCGAAACCACGCTCTTGTACCGGTCCGAGAACTTGAGCTCTCGTTCGAGCATCTGGTGAAAGAACCGGTGATTGAACAGGGGCGTGACTTCGTCGGTGATGGAGAGGTCGCGCATCCGCTGCATCAGGTGCACGTTGTCGAAGGCCAGGGCCAGGTGCGAAATCAGAGGCTGCAGGCGCACCAGAGTCTCCGTCTCGAAGGCCTCCGCGCGTCGGGAACCAAGCGCCACCACGCCCAGTGACTTGCCCCGGGCCACCAGGGGAAGGATCACGTACGAGCGGATGCCGTCCTCGAGCAGCTTCATGTCCTCCAGAAATCGGTGGGAATGGAGAATGTCTTTTTGAAGGACCGGCTTGCCTTCGAGGATGGCGTGGCCGACCCCACTTCCGATCAGCGGAACCACACCTCCCATGCCCCAACTTTCGTGGACGGGATGCGTGACGAGTTCAACGTAATCGCCACCCTCGTTGACGAAACCGCAGGCCAGTCGGTCGAAATCGAACAGGCCTCGCATTTCGTTGGCGAACGGCTCGACCACCGCGGCGAGATCGGAGCCCGAGGTGAGGGCCGTGGTCAGGCGATTGAGCCGTTCGAGCCGGTGGGCGGCGGTGCGCATCTCCGCGTAGCGACGGCTGGCGTCGAGACCAGAACCCACCAGACGGCCGAGGGCCGAGAGAAAGGCCTGAGGCGGCCGAAGGGTCTCGCTCACAGAAAAAACAAGAACGCCGAAGGTCTCCTCCAGTCCAGAGAGAGGTGTGGCGGTGAGCCAGCCGTCCCCGTGCACCTCCGCTACGGCCTGATTCGTCTCCAGGCACAGACGCGCGAGGTTGAAATGGGCAAGACGCGTGGTCTCGTCGAGCGCTCCATACTCGGCCACTGCGGTGAGGCCGCCCGCCCCCTGGAGCAGGCCCACACCCTGGGCGGCCCGCGACGATTCCACCAGAGTTTTGAGGCATCGCGTCAGGTTGTCGGCTTCGTCACGATCGGCGGACAGATTCTGGGAGACAGCACCCAGCACGTCGAAGAAGATCGGGGA
>CAZFQH010000476.1:0-3581 GCA_964520805.1 uncultured Acidobacteriota bacterium
GGTCCATCGATTGCACCGGGTCGTCAATGATGACGAAGCCGAACGGACTCTCGGCCATGGTGGCGCGCGGCAGGAAAAGGGCCAGAGCCAACGAGTGCAACTCGCCCTGGCTCATCACTCCCACCGCGGGGGCGGCCGTGCCGTCGACCGCGACGTCGAGTTGCACCCGACGCGAGTTGGCCGAACCGGTGAGGCGGATGTCCTCGAGAGATACGTTGCTGCTCTGGCGGAGCTGGTTCCAGATCCGTTTGACCTCGGTCGCGTGCGGGGCAAACCGTTCGTTGCGCAGATCGTCGGTGGCGCCGCTCAGCCACTTTTCGGCCGCGACGATCTCGGGAAGCCGTTGAATCGCGTGCTGCATCTTTCGAGCGGCGGCGAGCCAGGTCGCCACCTCACGCCCCATGGGACGCCAGGCGTCTTCCCGCTTGTGGACCTCCTCCGCGGCGCGCAGCTTCATCTCGGCGACCGCGGCACCCAGAGCAGGCACGGCGCTTTCGAGTTGCGACAAAGCGGCCGCGGGTTCCAGAGAGAGAGCGCCGCGCACACGCTCCGCGGCCTCGGCGAGCGCCGGGCCGGGCAGACCCAGGGAGGTGGCGGCCCGAACCACGGCTGGGGGCGGCGAGGCAAGGCCCCGCAGTTCATCGAGGCTCGCTCGAACCAGGGTCCGCGCGTCGCCCACGGCCTTCGCGGCATCGCGCAGCTCGGCGGCCTGCGCGCGCTTCTGCCCCTGCCACTCGGAGTTCATCGCCCCGGCGTTGCCGCAAACCGGGCAAGGCCCATCGCCGTGCTTCTGGTGAAATTGCAGCGCGGAGTCGAGCAACGACGCGAGGTCCGCGGACCGGGCGGTCAGCGTGCCGACGTGCGCCTTCAGCGCCTCGACCCCCACCTTCAGCATTTCAATGGGCCGGGCCGCGCGCTCGGCCGAGACGTCAGCCAAGGTCATCACCTGGCGCAGGGTTCCCATTTCATCGGCCGCGCCACTGACGGAGTCGGCGCCATCGATCACCTTCTCCACGGCGGACAGATCCGCGACCTTCTTCTGAAGCAGCGCCGCGATCTCAGCGCCACGCGGGTCGGAGTGGGCCGCCGCGCTCAACGCGAGTTCTTTCTGGCCCTTCTGGAGTTCTTTCTGCTGCTTCTCGCGTTCGAGGCGCCTCTCGCGGAGCCGCCCCACCGCTTCGGCAAGAGGTTCAAGTCCTAGAATCCGCGCCAGAGCGTCGAAGAACTTCGAAGGCTCCTGATCGAGCATTCCGCCCAGCTCATTGAAGGAGAGAACCGGCCGGTACGCGACCGCCGCGGTCGCCCAGCCGAGGGCCTCGTAGGTGGTGCGCGGCTCGCCGACGAACTGCACAAAATCGGTCTGGGCGTCCAGTTCGGCGCCCTCCGCCCAGTCGACTCGAACCTCGCACGTGCGGCCGCCCTCCACGGTGAAGCGTCCGCCAATGATGGCCTGGCCCTCGTGGAGGTTTCGAAAGCCCTCTTTCCAGAGTCGGGGGGCGCGGCGCGCGTCCCACCGGGCATTTCCCCGCGTTATCAGAAGCTCGGCGGCCTCGGCGAAGCTCGACTTGCCGCACCCATTGCGCCCCACTACAAGGGTCAGTCCGGGTCCCGGATGGATAGGGAGGACGGCCTCGGGCCCGATCCCGCGAAACCCGCGCACCCGCACCTCTTGAAGGAAGCTCTTCTTCGGTTCAACGAGGGGCAGCGACGCCGCGACCGTCGCAAGGGCCGCGATCACGGCCTCGGGCCGAAGCGCCGCTTCGAAAACCTCGCCCCCTTCGAGGGCGGCCAGCACGAGGTAGACCGCCTCGCCATCCAGCCCGTCCTGATCGAGTCGGCGCATGATGATGTCGTGAAGTGTGGCGTCCGTAGTCATCTGTTCATCCATGGCAGGCGAGCGTAGCAGGGGCGAAACCCGGGCTCGGGGCGGAAGTCGGAAGTGAGGTTCGCTTCAATTGGCGGGCGTACTGGCGATCGCAGGTGGTGCCCGACGGACGCCATCGCCTCAGCCGGGTGATCGCACCCCGACGATGGGAGCGGGGTGCTGAGGTAAATTGACCGGCTCCCAAATGAACCAATCCAAAGCTCGCCGCGCCAAAGTGAAAATCAAGACGCCTCCCCTCCTCTTCGAGCGGACGCAAGACCTTCTTCAGAAGATCGCCAAGCGGGTTGAAGGGACCTTCCTCACGTACTGGACGTCGACCTCCGGGTCGGTTTGCGATAACGACGTGATGGCCCTCCACGAGGTCCTTCGTGAAATCGGTCCCCAGGACACCATCACCCTCTTCGTGAAGTCTGATGGCGGCTCCGGAATGGCGTCGTTGCGAATGGTTCACCTGCTCCGCAGTTCCTGCAAGCGCCTGGTCGTCCTGGCCCCCCTGAACTGCGCCTCGGCCGCCACCATGTTCGCTCTGGGCGCCGACGAAATCGGCATGGGGCCGCTCTCCTATCTCACCGCGGTCGACACTTCGCTGGAGCACGAACTCTCCCCCGTCGACCACACGAACAACCTGGTGGCGGTCAGCAATGACGAAGTGGACCGCGTCATCAAGCTATGGCGCGACGCCACTCACGCCGAAGGCCGGAGCATCACGCCGTATCAGGAGTTGTACAAGTACGTCCATCCCCTGGTCATTGGTGCTCTCGACCGGGCCAGCAGCCTGTCCCGCAAGCTCTGTCAGGAAATCCTGTCCTACCACCTCAAGGACGAGAAGCGCGCCGAACGAATCGCCAAAGAGCTCAACTCGTCCTACCCCGCCCATCAGTACCCGATCACCGCGCGCGAGGCCCGGCGTCTCGGCCTGCAGATCAAAGACCTCGATCCGGAAACGGATCGTTTCCTTCAGCAGTTGAACCTGCTCTATTCAGAGATGGGCCAGCGCGCCATCACCGACTACGACTCGGACAATCACCACGATAACGAGATCACCAATATCCTTGAATGCCGGAAGCGGCAGGTGTTCTATCAGGTGGAGAAGGACTGGCACTATCGGAAGGAAGAACGACGCTTCGTTCCGCTGAACGATCTGTCGGCCTGGTACTTCTGCGAGAAGAAGAACGGCAAGCTCGAGAAGTCGAAGTTCCACATCCGATAGCCAGGCAGCGGTTAAAGCCCTCCTCCATGGGTCCGGCCGACAGGCCAGGCATGGAAACATTCCCCGCCCAACTTTCGTTACTACTAATGGAGGCTATTGTTTCACCATGACAAACTCGACCACCCACCCGAACGACACCGTGACCGCGGTCAGCTGGGTCAGCTACATCCTGCATCTCGTGGTCGCCGTGGCCGCGGTGATCCCGGGCATCCAGGCAAGCGTCTTCCTCCTGATCATCGCTTTCATCGCCGACATGGTGATGCAGGGAGACGCTTCAGGCTCCTATCAGGAATCGCACTATGCCTGGCGCCTGAAGTCGGTGGTCTGGGCGAGCGTGCTCTACCTCGTGACCTTCCCGCTCTTCCTGCTCTTGTACTTCCCCGGCTGGCTGGCCTGGTGCATGATCTCGCTTTGGTTCCTGTACCGTATCGTCAAGGGGATCGTCGCCCTCACCGCCCGCCGCGCAGTCTGACGCAACGGTGCCCC
>CAZFQH010000477.1:0-3579 GCA_964520805.1 uncultured Acidobacteriota bacterium
TGCCTTCGCGCTCGGTGAAGATCGAGCGGCAGCCGAAGCCGCGCGCGACCTCATGACCGACCACGATCCCACCCATGGCCGGAGCCACCACCACATCGGGCTTCACTCCCGCGGCCGTCAGCCGGGCGGCGAGCTGCGCGCCCAGATCCGACGCGATGCTCGTGTCCATCAGCACCCGCGCGCACTGAAGATACTGGGGCGAGTGCAGTCCTGACGAGAGCAGAAAGTGGCCATCGAGCAGCGCCCCCTGGCGTTTGAAGATGTCGAGAATGTCTCTCACCCGGCCATTATCGTCTTTGAGGTGGGGGGCCGCAGAATCCGACACGGAAGTTCCATGCTCAGCGCGGTGGCGTGCCGCTCCTGAATCCATTCGTCTGAAAGTAGGCGACGATTGGAGCCCGGCTCGGAAGGGCCAGGCACAAGGCCTTGCCCTACGCTTCGGCCTCGCGTCGTTGCGAGTCGGTTCACGGACTGCGGGCCCCGAGGGCATGCTTCGCGCTCGACCGAAAGCGCTCAATGGACTCAGCCACCGGTATCCAACGGTCGCTGAGGGAGGTCCGTACGGAAAAGCGGTCGAGCGCGCAGCCTGGCCCTGGGCCAAGCGACCGCAACCCGCTCTGTGACTATTGGAGTAAACCAACGGTCCCTGGGTCCGCCGACCCGTCCGTTGCACCGGCCCGAAGCACCCGCCCCCCGCTAGCAGACCCGATATCGGCTGGTTTGACGACGCAGAAGTAAGACGCTATCTTACTTCCATGGAAACCACGGTTTCGAGCAAGGGTCAGATCGTCCTGCCCTCTTCACTCCGCAAACGGGACAACATTCGCGCCGGGCAACGCTTCTCGGTGGAGAGGCTGAGGTCGGGTGATTACCGGCTGCTGAGGCAGCGGGCTCCAGGTGAGGACCTCGTGGCCTGGCTACGCTCCTGTCCGGAGAAAGACTATTTCGAAGCGCCTCATTTCGCCGACACCACGGAGGACATCCTCAAGTGAAATGGCTTCTCGACACGAATGTGTTGAGCGAGGTCACAAGACCACAGCCGTCGTCAAAAGTGGAGGCGTGGCTCAGTGCCGAAAGTCACGAGGCAGTCATCGACCCGATCGTTCTCGGCGAACTCCGCTACGGAATTCTGATCCTGCCCCGCGGACCCCGACGGAAGCGTCTTGAAGTGTGGTTCGACGCAGGCGCGCGTCGGATGCACTGGCTGCCGTGGGACCGCGACACCGGCCTTCAGTGGGCGGCACTGTTGGCCCGACTACGTTCCAGCGGCCGCGTCATGCCCCTGCGGGACAGCATGATTGCCGCCACCGCGATGGCCCACAAGCTCACGGTGGTTACGCGCAACGTCCGTGACTTCGGCGCGGCCGGCGTGTCGCTCCTGAATCCATTCGCCTGAAAGTAGGCGGCGATTCGAGCCCGCATCGGAAGGGCATGCCCCTGCGCTTGGGCCTCGCGTCGTTACGAGTCGGTTCCCGGACTGCGTGCCCCGAGGGCAGGCTTTGCGCTGGCCAAGGGACCCAACTCCCAAGCGTCGTCATCACCGCCTTGATCTTTTCGTGGTCTTCCTCGGCCATGACCCCTTTTGTCCGTTCCGGGATCGCCGGCATCTCAGTAAGATCCAGCTTGACGCGCGGAGGTTCAAAGCCCTGGCGGCGCTGCTTGGCCTTGCAGGTGTTCTGGCCCATGTCAGTTCGATAGCCTCTTCCGAAAATCCGGGCTCAGGGGATAGCCGAGCACCTGTTTGAGCGGCCGATTGGCCCGGTGCGTCTGATCGTTCTTGCCCCGGCCGGTGTGTATCCCAAGAAGACCCAGTTTGCCGCCCGGTAGCAGGTGCCCTTGAACCGCCCGGCATCAACGAATGTCTCGGCGAAATAGACAGGGTGGTCGTAAACGCGCTGCCACTCGCCGGGCAGCATCCTCACCATCCGGCCCAAAAGGTGCGAGGCCAGGTGCTCGACGTGCACCCAGGGCAGAATCAAGTAGGGGGTGTTGTAGGCGATGAAGCGGATGTTCCGCCTTCGAGCCGTAGCCGACCAGCCCAGATAGCGGTCACGCGGCGCCAGGTGACGCGGCGCCGAGCTCCAGGCCAGACACGCCACTCGGTTGCTGATGTTTGTGACCAGCTTTGATAGGGAGAGAAGCCATGCGGCCCACAGCCACCGCACTCGCGATACTGTTTTCTGCAGGCGCCGTTGCCCACCCGGGCGGCCCGCAACCGCCATCGGAGGTTCGGAACGGATCAGAGATCCAGAGAGTCGTCGCGGATCTTTGTGGAGCGAAGCTCGTGTTTCCGGGGGAAGAGGGGTCGCATGGCGGGGCCGCCGCAATTCAAGTCAAATGCGAAATCATTGAAGGCCTGGTGACGAAATGCCACTTCAATCATGTGGTATTTGAAAATCAGCTCTACGACTTCGAAGACTTGAAACAACGCTATCGAACAGGAACCGCGACCGAGGCGGCGCTCTACAACGCCGTGGGCGGACTGTGGTCGACCACGGCCGAGATTGAGCCTCTGCTTGGGCTGCTGCACAGGAAAGCCTTGGCCGGTGACGTCATTCTCAGCGTGCGAACGGCATCTATACCCAGAAGAGTCTGGGTGTTGAGATTGTCCAGGTACTGACAGCGCCGCGACGGGACACGTGCAGGGCAAACATCGACCGCCTGACCTCCTGGCGGTTCGACGATGACCATCCTTACAGCGCTGATTTCAAAGGTGCCATCAGCGCCTGCCTGGACGAGGCCATGATGGCCGCCGCCCGTGCAAGGCCCGCGAATGCGCGCGTCGGCCTGTTCGCGGCCAGTTTGGAAAGCTATGTGAAATTCACCGACGACGACTCTTTCAATCCGCGTGATCGATTGATGCACGAGAATCTCGCGGCCGCCCTAGGCACCCTGCCGAGCCACACCAAGACCGTTGTCTGGACTGCCAATGTGCACGCATCAAGAATTCCCCACGATGGCGCCAAGCCAGCCGCCAGCTATTTCGATAGCGCGGACAGAAAGTCGATAAAGAGCATCGGCATCGTCGCGGCCTCCGGAGCCTATGGCCGGCAAGGGAGAAAGCCAACGCCGCTCCAACCCGCGAGTCCGGGCAGTCTCGAAGGAATGGCCCCGGCCGCTGACGGCGCGGAGAGCAACTATCTTTCTGCGCGACAACTGCCCGCCTACAACAAGCTCCCGTCCAGGCTGCTTGGCTATGGCGGCTACCGGAGCGGCGAATGGTCGCAACTCTTCGATGGCGTCATCATCTTGAAGCGCGAACGGCCGCCAGATTTCGTCAGGCCGCCGAAACCAAGAGCGTAAGGGGTCGCTTCCATCAGTTCTTCAGGATGGCGATCGGGGTCTTGCCGAGGGTTGGCGCGGGACGCCGAACTCGACGTGGATGCTGACGCCGGGTGCGGGCCAGCGACGACTAGAGTCAAGGCAAATATCTCGACCTGCTCGACCCTCCCCACTTTCAGACGCTGCCCCGAGGACTTCCTGCAACGAGTCAAGGGGAATCTTGACCCAGTCGATCCTCCACTTCCGCCCGGTCGTTGCAGCCCGGAAGGGCTGCGGTGGCTTGGCCCGAGGCCAGGC
>CAZFQH010000478.1:0-3571 GCA_964520805.1 uncultured Acidobacteriota bacterium
CCCCGACCCCGTTTCCGGTTGAAGAGGCCCCCCCGACTCCGACTCCGTATCCGCCCCTGAACCTCTCGTTCATCGGGATCGTCGATAATGGGGAAGGCCGGAAAATCGGGTCTTTCGTCAAAGATGGAGAGATAGTTCTGGTGGGCGAGGTCGGGCAGGTGCTGGCCAACGCGTTTCGCGTGGTCCGGATCGGCACGGACTCCGCCGAGATCGAGGAACTGGCGTCGGGGCGGACGAGGCGTCTGGCGCTTCGGACGCCCTAGAACCGCCTGCGTCCTTCGGGAAAGTTGAAGATCAATTTGAATCGCCAAGCACTCATGAACTACCGGGTCCTGCCTCTCGTCGCCGCGTTGGCGCTTTCCATTGCGGGCGCAGGCTGCGGTGGGGCCATGGCGTATCGGGGAGGGCAGAACCTCTCCGAGCGGGGGGACTGGGACCTTGCGGTCGCGCGCTTTACGAAGGCACTTGAGTCCTCACCGAGGAACATCAAGTACAAGATCGCCCTGGAAAACGCCAAGATCCAGGCGAGCCGGGTGCATACGGACAAGGCCCGAAAGCACGTCCAGACCGGCAACCTCGAAAAGGCCATGGAAGAGTACGGGATCGCCGCCGGCTACGACCCATCCAACAAGGCGGCCACCGACGACATCGTGGTCCTCAAGGCGCGAGTTGCGAAGATGGAGGCGGACAAGAGGGCGGCCAAGGAACTGGCGAACCGGCGGCCCGAGGACGCCCATCTCCCCCTCCCCCTGCTCTCCCCCCGTTCCCAGTCGGAAATCAAGATCAACATGACGGGATCGGTCGAAAAGGTGTATCAGACCCTCGGCTTCATGGCTGGTGTCAATGTGGTGTTCGATCCGGATATGCAGCAGCCCGGGAAGGTGATCACCGCCAACGTCAGCGGGGTCACGTTCCAGGAGGCGCTCGACCAGATCGGCCTCATCAACAAGAAGGCCTACAAGGTACTCGACCGCAACACCATCCTCATCATCGACGACAACAATCCCCAGCAGCGCCAGCGCTGGGACGACCAGGTGATGCGCACCTTCTACCTTGAGAACATCGAGGCCAAGGACCTCGAAGCGGTGCTTCGCCAGGCGCTCGGCACCGGGGCCAGGGTCTCCAAGAACGACGCCACGAACGCGGTCACCGTGATCTCGACCCTTGACGAAATGGCCCTCGCCGACCGCTTCATCCGATCGAACGACAAACCGAAAGGCGAGATCCTGGTAGAGGTCGAGATCCTGGAGATCAACCGGACCAAGGCCAAAGAGTATGGCCTTCAGCTCTCGAACTACCAGGCCGCGGTGGAGCTTCAACCGACCGGAGTGGCGGGCGAAGTTTCGGGCGGTCTCACCCAGCTGCGTGCGCACCTCCTTTCTTCCCTGAACGCCTCTGACTGGATCGTGCAGATTCCTTCGAGCCTGTTCTCGAAGTTCCTCCACGACGAGTCCATCGTGAAGATCATCTCCTCGCCGAAGGTCCGTGCCTTCGAAGGAAAGAAAGCCACGTTCAAAGTGGGAACCGACGTGCCCATCCCCCAGTTCTATCCAGGATACGGCGGGGTCACCCAACCCGGTCAGACCGGCGGCGGTTTCACGGGAGGCAGTACCAGCGCCACTTACAAGACGGTCGGCGTCAATCTCGAGATCGACAAGGCCAAGGTCACCAGCAGCGACGAAATCACCATGGAGTTCAAAGCCGAGTTCTCGTTGATCGGCGAGGACAAGGTGTTCGGAACGGGAGCGAACCAGGTGAACTATCCCCAGTTTCTGACTCGGGAAATCGTGAACACTCTGCGGTTGTCGGATGGCGTGACCGCGGTCATAGGAGGTCTGCTTCAAGGCCGTGACGCCCGCTCTCTCAAGGGAGCGCTGGGCCTCGAGTCCATTCCTATCCTGAACCGGATCCTCGGCGGCCAGACTCGGCGCGATGAGGAAATCGAGATCCTGATCTCCCTGACTCCGCACATTCTGAGGGCTCCAAACATCCTGCCGGAGGATGTCGAGCCCATGTACCTTGGACTCCGCAACAATCTGAGGATCCCCGGGGTACGTCCGTTGTTTGGTCCGGAGGTGGACCAAGCGGCGGCGCAGACGCCCGCGAACCCCTCCTCTCCCGCACCGGCTTCTCCACTTGCGACGCCCGTGCTCGCGCCGGTTTCGAGTCCTCGCCCCGCGGCGATACCCGGACCCACTGCACCTTTCGCCACTCCAACTCCGCCCGTTACTCCGGTGCCGGCCTCGCCCCTGCCCACTCCGGTCCCTCGCCCAGGTCAGGATTCTCCTCCCGCGAGATCGCTCGATGGGGCCCCTGTGCCGACCACGGTGCCGACACCGCCGCCCTCCGTTCCCTCGGCTGCGGGCCCGCGGGCCGCCAGATCCGCCTGGGACCGTTCGGAAATTCAAATGAAGGTGGGCCAGGTGGAGCGAGTGGCTGTGAATCTCTTCGATCTGCGGAACGTCAGTGAACTGGCCCTTACGGTTCGTTCCGATTCCGCGATCATCGAGTTCGTGGAAATCGATCCCGGTCAGCTCTTGTCGGTGGACGGTGTGCAGGTCTTGTCCGAACGCCAGCTCGACGCCGGCCGTGCTTCGGCGAAATTCCGCCGGGCCACTCCGCTTTCCGGGGGAACTGGAAAGGTGGCGACCATCGGGTTTCGCGCGGTGCGCCCAGGCGAGGTCACGATCTTCGTCGAGAACCTGGCCGTGAGCTCCGCGGGTGCGAACAGCGTAGTTCCCCTCGCGGGTGCGGTTCGTGTTACGGTGACGCCATGATTCGCGGTCTCGCTTCGTCGCGTCTTTTTCGTCGGGTTTTCGTCCTCCTCCTCGCCGGCCTTCCCGCGAGCTGCGGGCAGGCCCTGCTCACCGCACCGGTGGGCGCCACCCTGACCATCAACATCAATCCTCCGTTCATCGCCGCTCACGGCGACGTGGCCATCGTGTCGGTCTTTGTCCTCGAACCCGCGGGAACTCCGGTACCGGATGGAACGGTGGTGCAATTCTTCACCACGCTTGGAACGATCGACGAGCAGGGGAAGACGAACGATGGTGTGGCGCGGGTGAACCTGCGATCGGATGCACGCTCGGGCACCGCACGAGTCACGGTGTTTTCCGGACCCGCGACCGCAACCTCCGAAGTGGTGGTGGGTGCCACCCGTCCATCCCGCGTTCTTTTTGATCTGATCGACCCGCGGATTGACCTCGCCAGCGGACGAAACACCGCCAGTTTCCGAGTGACCGTGCTGGATGCCAATGGCAACGGAGTCGTGGGGATTCCCGTGCGCTTCTCCGTGCTGGAGAACACCGCCCTCGACACCATTATCGAGACCGGGGACGTGCTGACCAACAACAGCGGGGAGGCGACGGCTCGCGTTCAGACCCGTCGCACCGAGTCTGGCACCATCCGCATTCGCGCCGACGTTTTGTCCGGCACGGTGTTGTCGGTGGAGTTCGCGGTTCCCGTGGTGGCCGGCGTGATGGCAGGGAACTGACGGAAATGCGCCAGACCGTCCTGCTCGGGGCCGTCGTCTCGGGGCTGGGCCTTGCCTCCAGCAGCCTCGCCGATACCC
>CAZFQH010000479.1:0-3568 GCA_964520805.1 uncultured Acidobacteriota bacterium
AAGCGGGGAGTTTATTCGACCCGCCGGACTCTCAAGAACCAGGCCGCCACTGAGCCGAGAGCGGCCACGACGGTCACGGCCCACGCGAAGACGTCGCCGTTCCTCGAGTAGAAAGTGGTCTCGGAGACGGCGCGAACATCTCCAACCAGGGCACGCGCCTCCATCAGGCGGGTGCGCGCGAGTTCGCGCCCGAAAGGGTCGATGATGGCGGAGATGCCGGTGTTGGCCGCCCGCACCAGATAGCGATGGTTCTCCACGGCCCGGAAGCGGGCCATGGCGTAGTGCTGATAGGGCGCCGCACTCGTGCCGTACCAGCCGTCGTTCGTCACATTGAAGAGGATCTGCGCCCCGTTCATCGAGAAGCGCCGAACCAGCGACGGAAAGATCGCCTCGTAGCAGATGAAGGCTCCAAGGGGAATACCGAGGGCGGATCCGGTCACGGCCTGGGTTCCCGGCGTGAAGTCCGAAACGCTCTCTACCAGTCTGCCGATGGGAAGAACGGAGGCCACAAAGGAGGGCACGGGCAGGTATTCGCCGAAAGGCACCAGGCGCATCTTGTGATAGCGAAGAAGAATGTCGCCCTCGGGCGAAAGGAGCTTGGCGCCCACGTAGCTTCGAACCTTGCCCTGAGCATCGCGCTCCCGATCGTCGTTCCCGGTCAGAAGAAAGACGCCTTCAGACGTGGTGAACTCGGCGATCTGCTTTCGCACCTCGGGATACAGGTCCAGCTCATAGGCGATCGCGGACTCGGGCCATACGATCAGACGCGCGGATCTAAGCACCGCCTCGCGCGACAGGTCGAGATGGCGGTCGATATTCGACCTCAGCAGGGCTCGTTCCCACTTCTGATCCTGGGGAATGGACGCCTGGATGACGCCCACGGTCAACGTGCCCTGAGCCGGGAGGGGCTGCTGAAGTCGCCCGTGGCCATAGGCCAAAGCGATGGACAGGAGAAGAGCGGGGAGGGTGAGTCCGAGCCGTCGTTCGAAGGAACTGGAGCCCACCAGGGCCTGGGTCAAGCCTGCGGACGAGGCCGCCAGCAGAAACGAGACTCCGTGCACCGCGGTGAAGGCGGCGATCTGAACGAGCTCCGGAAAATCGACCTGCGAATAGCCGAGCAGACACCAGGGGAATCCGAAAAGAAGGTGCTCGCGCAGAAACTCGCAGGTGACGAACAGGAACGGAGCGAGCCCCAGGGACCTCGATCCAAAGGCGATTCCCGCATGCGCCTGCAAAGCGCCAAAGGCGCCCAGGAAGAGACCGAAGGCGACGGACAGAGCGAGAGTCAGGACAAGAGCCAGCGAGAACGGCGCTCCCCCGTGTTCGGTCAGGACGTCGGCCACCCAAAGAAGAAGAAAGAACCCCTGAACCGTGCCGGTCACCTGGCCACACAGAAAGCCCCCTCGTCTCGAGGCACCGCGAAGGGCGAGAAGCAGGGGAACCAGGGCCACGAAAGCAAGCGGGGCCAGACCCGGCTTCGGAAACGAAAGCGCCAGGAGGACCCCGGCAAACGCCGCGAGGAACAGACGGCGGCGAAGGTTCAAGGTTTGACGATGAACGGTTTGAACTTCTCCTGAGTTTCGAGCTTGTTCAGGATACGTTCCGCATCTTCTCGTTGAGTGAAGGAACCCACCCGCACGTTGAAGAGCCCCTCGGTCACGGGAACGAGGTAAGCCGAGTAGCCCTTGCTCTTCAAACGCTTGACGATCGCTTCGGCCGCCGCCCTCTCCCGGAAGGCGCCCACCTGGATGGTGAGGCGATTGATTGGCGTGGCCGCAGCCCGCGCGGGCTGCGGCCACGCCAATCAATCGCCTCACCATCCAGGTGGGCGCCTTCCGGGAGAGGGCGGCGGCCGAAGCGATCGTCAAGCGTTTGAAGAGCAAGGGCTACTCGGCTTACCTCGTTCCCGTGACCGAGGGGCTCTTCAACGTGCGGGTGGGTTCCTTCACTCAACGAGAAGATGCGGAACGTATCCTGAACAAGCTCGAAACTCAGGAGAAGTTCAAACCGTTCATCGTCAAACCTTGAACCTTCGCCGCCGTCTGTTCCTCGCGGCGTTTGCCGGGGTCCTCCTGGCGCTTTCGTTTCCGAAGCCGGGTCTGGCCCCGCTTGCTTTCGTGGCCCTGGTTCCCCTGCTTCTCGCCCTTCGCGGTGCCTCGAGACGAGGGGGCTTTCTGTGTGGCCAGGTGACCGGCACGGTTCAGGGGTTCTTTCTTCTTCTTTGGGTGGCCGACGTCCTGACCGAACACGGGGGAGCGCCGTTCTCGCTGGCTCTTGTCCTGACTCTCGCTCTGTCCGTCGCCTTCGGTCTCTTCCTGGGCGCCTTTGGCGCTTTGCAGGCGCATGCGGGAATCGCCTTTGGATCGAGGTCCCTGGGGCTCGCTCCGTTCCTGTTCGTCACCTGCGAGTTTCTGCGCGAGCACCTTCTTTTCGGATTCCCCTGGTGTCTGCTCGGCTATTCGCAGGTCGATTTTCCGGAGCTCGTTCAGATCGCCGCCTTCACCGCGGTGCACGGAGTCTCGTTTCTGCTGGCGGCCTCGTCCGCAGGCTTGACCCAGGCCCTGGTGGGCTCCAGTTCCTTCGAACGACGGCTCGGACTCACCCTCCCCGCTCTTCTCCTGTCCATCGCTTTGGCCTATGGCCACGGGCGACTTCAGCAGCCCCTCCCGGCTCAGGGCACGTTGACCGTGGGCGTCATCCAGGCGTCCATTCCCCAGGATCAGAAGTGGGAACGAGCCCTGCTGAGGTCGAATATCGACCGCCATCTCGACCTGTCGCGCGAGGCGGTGCTTAGATCCGCGCGTCTGATCGTATGGCCCGAGTCCGCGATCGCCTATGAGCTGGACCTGTATCCCGAGGTGCGAAAGCAGATCGCCGAGTTCACCACGTCTGAAGGCGTCTTTCTTCTGACCGGGAACGACGATCGGGAGCGCGATGCTCAGGGCAAGGTTCGAAGCTACGTGGGCGCCAAGCTCCTTTCGCCCGAGGGCGACATTCTTCTTCGCTATCACAAGATGCGCCTGGTGCCTTTCGGCGAATACCTGCCCGTGCCCTCCTTTGTGGCCTCCGTTCTTCCCATCGGCAGACTGGTAGAGAGCGTTTCGGACTTCACGCCGGGAACCCAGGCCGTGACCGGATCCGCCCTCGGTATTCCCCTTGGAGCCTTCATCTGCTACGAGGCGATCTTTCCGTCGCTGGTTCGGCGCTTCTCGATGAACGGGGCGCAGATCCTCTTCAATGTGACGAACGACGGCTGGTACGGCACGAGTGCGGCGCCCTATCAGCACTACGCCATGGCCCGCTTCCGGGCCGTGGAGAACCATCGCTATCTGGTGCGGGCGGCCAACACCGGCATCTCCGCCATCATCGACCCTTTCGGGCGCGAACTCGCGCGCACCCGCCTGATGGAGGCGCGTGCCCTGGTTGGAGATGTTCGCGCCGTCTCCGAGACCACTTTCTACTCGAGGAACGGCGACGTCTTCGCGTGGGCCGTGACCGTCGTGGCCGCTCTCGGCTCAGTGGCGGCCTGGTTCTTGAGAGTCCGGCGGGTCGAATAAACTCCCCGCTT
>CAZFQH010000480.1:0-2513 GCA_964520805.1 uncultured Acidobacteriota bacterium
GGGCAACAGGAGGGGCGGGCGGAGGTCCGGTCACCGCACTTAAAGCGGCGCCGATCCGCCCAACCACCGTGCCGACCTCGACCGTGGTTCCCGCTTGGATCAGAATTTCGGTCAGGACGCCCGCGATGGGTGCGGGAATTTCCGCGTCGACCTTGTCCGTGGAGATCTCGAAGAGCGGTTCATCCCGTTTGACGGAATCCCCGACCTTCTTGAGCCACTTGGTGACAGTACCTTCCGCGATGGATTCGCCCATCTGCGGCATGATCACGTCGGTCATTGATACCTCACACGAAAAAGATAAGCGCGACCTTTTGAGGTCACGAGGGGGAAGGTCCGCAGGCACTTCTCGAATTCGAGACTCTGTAGTCTAGGAGTCTGCGATGAAGAGGGCAAACTCCCTTCCAAACCGAGCCTCACGTTTCATGGCTCAAAACCCAAGGACGCCCACGCGAGACGCTTCACCGGCTCGCTGAAGAGGGTATCGTTGAAGGTTGAAGATCGATCAAGAGCCTATGTCATTTCCCAAGAGCGCTTTTCTTCTGATCGTTGCCGCCGAGATTCTTAAGCCTGCAGTCGCGGCGGCGTTTGCAGAGAATTTGGCGCGCGAGACCCTGACGCACGGAGGCGATGTCCGGAGCTACGTCGTGCACGTTCCGCCGGGGGTGATGGGGACCGGGCGCCGGGTACCTCTGGTGCTCGTATTGCATGGTGGCGGAGGCAACGCCGAAATCACCGAGCGGATGACGGGTTTTTCAGCGAAGGCCGCAAAGGACGACTTCATCGTGGTGTACCCGGAGGGCAGCGGGCGCATGAAGGACAAGCTACTGACCTGGAATGCCGGGCACTGCTGTGGTTTCGCGATGAACAACAAGCTGGATGACGTCGGTTTTATCAATGCGCTGCTGGACAAACTGGTCGGCGACTATCCAGTGGATCCGCAACGGATCTACGCGACGGGCATTTCCAACGGCGGCATGATGAGCCATCGCCTCGGCATCGAGCTTGGGCACCGCCTCGCCGCGATCGCTCCGGTCGTCGGAGCGTTGTTCGGTGATGAGAAAACTCCGAAGAATCCGGTGTCCGCATTGATGATCAACGGGATGCTAGACAAGTCGGTGCCATATCTGGGCGGTCTGACCGGCGGTCGTTTCCCCGGGGCCTGGGATGGAACGCCTGCGAAACCGGCGCTGGCCCAGGCAGAGTTCTGGGCGCGGGCCAACCGCTGCGCAGACCGCCCCGGCAAAGAAGAGCGGGGTCCGTTGGTTCGCTGGGAGTATCGCTGTGGAGGTGGCAAGGGCGTAGAGCTGCTTTTGCTCAAGGACACGGGCCATGCCTGGCCCGGCGGCCTACGGGGCTTCCAAGGCGCCGACGATCCCGGTTCGTCGCTGAGCGCGACGGACCTTATCTGGGAATTCTTCAAGTCACGAACGAAGTAGCGGGATAGACCCATGGAGGCGCTCCTTGAGACCCTGTGGAAACCTCAGTTCCCCTTGCCCTTCTTCTGCTTCCTGGCGTGCCGTCCGGTTCCGTCTCCCTCATCGAGTATGCCGCCCGCGGGATTCAACTGATCGAGCACGGTCTGCAGCCGCTTGCGCGCCGCGACCGCTGCGGGGTCTTTCGAGTCCCTGGCCACCAGTTTCTCGTCGAAAGGCGCCTGGTTCATGTCGAAGAGTTCGCCTTCCCGGTTGAGCTTCCATGAGGCTTCACGGGCATACCAATATTTGCCCAGCTCGATGAAGACCCACTCGCGGGGGGTCCCTTTCTCGCCACGCACATGGCCGAGAAAACTGCGACCGTCCAGGATCGTTTTCGGCGGGAGCTTCGCGCCTGTCAACTCAGCGAAGGTGGGGAAGAAGTCTGTTGAGTCGATGAGGTCCGCGGAGACCTTGCCCGCGGGGGTGACGCCGGGCCAGTTGACGATCATGGGCACGAGCGCGCCCCCCTCGAGCATCGAACCCTTCTGGCCGGACAACCGTCGGCCATTGATGGTGGCTCGTTTGGCGGCCCCCCCGGTCGTCCCGTTGTCGCCCACGAAGATCACCAGAGTGTTCTCTCGCAGCTTCTGACGCTCCAGTTCGGCGATCAGTTTGCCCACCAGCTTGTCCATGTAGGCAATATTGTCGGCGTACAGATCCTTGCTGTCCGGCGCGCTGTCCGGGGTGGGCAGGATCTCGCCATGAACCTGTGACATGGAGTAGTAGATGTAGAACGGATCGTCGTGATGCTTCGTGATGAAGTCCACGACGCGCTGATGCATCAGGTCCGGCATGTATTCCTGGTCGCGCAGTTTCCGTTTCTCGCCGTTCACCTCGTACGCCTTGCCCTTCTCCTGCGTGTTCCAATAGATCCCGCTGCCCGCGAAGGTCAGGTAGTCGTCGAAGCCGAAATCGCTTGGGCGAAGCGGGAGCTGCCCCCATTTGCCGATCATGGCCGTCGCATACCCGGCCGGCTTCAGGACTTTCGGCATCATGGTCTCCATTGACGGTTTCATGAGCCCGGTCTGGTCCTGGTTT
>CAZFQH010000480.1:2523-3559 GCA_964520805.1 uncultured Acidobacteriota bacterium
GGTTTACCGCCCCGGTGCGAAACCCATAGCGCCCGGTCAGGATCAATGCCCGAGAGGGGCCGCATAGCGGCGCGGTGTAGGCGTTGGTGAAGCGGAGGCCGCCCTTTGCCAGACCGTCAATGGCCGGGGTCTTGAAATGGTCGGAGCCGTAGCTGCTCACGTCCCCGATCCCAAGGTCATCGGCGAGGATGAAGATGATGTTGGGCTTCTTTCCGGAAGGCGGCCCCTGAGCCAAAACTTCCCTCTGAGGCACGCTCGAAAGGGCAACCAGGGCCCCTGCGATCAGGCTGAAGGTTCTGAGCACCGTGCGTGGTTTCATGGTTGCTTCCTTGATGGAGGGAATGGAGGAGGGGAGTTCAGGAGAGTTGCGGGCTCTTGCGGTGGCCGGGTTCAGAACTTCACGCCCACCTCGAACTCGTACTGCCGAGGCATCACATAAGAATAGCGGTAGGCGTTGGCGCCGCTGACCAGGGTTGTGAAGCTGGTCGTCCGGAGATCGCCGTTCTCGAGATCGGTCAGGTTCCTCACCCCGATTCGGACCCGCACCGGCCGGTTCCATAACTTCTGCTTACGGGTCAGATAAGCGTTCACCAGGTGAGAGGCACCGCCCAGAAGGCTCACGCCGCGGGGGGTGCCAAAGAGATACTCGTCGCGCCACGAGCCGTTCAGACCCAGGCGAACGCCCCGCAAGGGCTTCCAGGTGTTTGAGGGGAAGGTGTAATCGCTCACCCAGCTTGCAGACCACAAGGCCCCGCGGGCGCCGACCGCCCGGGCCTGGACGTCCAGAGTGTCCAGGAGCAGCTTCGCGTCGGCGAGCAGGGCCGGGCTCTCGTCGCCCCGGGCCACCGCGGCATTGTAGTAGTCGCGGAAGGACGACAGGTCCGGCTGGCTGGATACGTCGGAGCGCGCGAGGGTCATGCGCAGTTGCAGTCCCTTTGTGGGTTGTACCATCACGGTCACATCGAATCCCTTCGAGTTCTCGGTGGCCGTGTAGTTCCGCGCGGCGCTCGCCGTGCCGGGCTCGCGAAACTTGTAC
>CAZFQH010000481.1:0-3559 GCA_964520805.1 uncultured Acidobacteriota bacterium
CCCCAAACGCGGGTTCGGAATTCCGGGGTTCTCGGGTTCGATCCTTCGAGAACGCGATGCGCGGACCGCCGCCTCAATCGCCTTCGGGGGCACCCCCGGCGCCAGGCCGCCGTTTGCCGTTTTGCGGAGTCTCGCGAGCCAGCTCGATCAGGTCGACACTTTCAGACGACTGTCCGAGGAGGTGCTTCGAGAAGTAGTCCGCGCGCAGCCAGAAGAAGTAGTCGGTCATGGGACCGTATCCATGGCGCTGACCGGTCATGATGAAGAAGTCGAAACGCTTGTGGGCCTTGATGAGAGCGTCGGCCATGCGAAGGGTCCCTGCCGGATGAACGTTGTCGTCCTGATCGCCGGTGACCAGGAACAGGTGCCCCTTGAGGTTCTTGGCAAGCTCCGAGTTGCGGTCGATGCTGTACTCGAACTTCACCTTGCCGTCCTTGTCCGTCACTTCCTTCACACCGTGGTGCTTCTCGCTCCAGGCGCGGTTGTAGACGTTGTTCTCATGATTGCCCGACGAGGACACCGCGACCTTGAAGAAGTCAGGATAGACGAGCACCGCGGCCGTCGACATGAAGCCGCCGCCGGAGTGGCCGTAGATGCCCACGAGGTTCATGTCGATCCAGGGGTTCTTTCGAGCCAGGTGCTCGATCGCCGCCTTCTTGTCGGCGAGGCCATAGTCCCGGAGATTCCCGTAGCCGAAGTTGTGATACCACTTCGAACGCTGGGGATGCCCGCCGCGGTTGCCCACCTCGATCACGATGAAGCCCATGTTGGCGAGGGCGACGTTGGCGCTCCGGGGCGAGAAGGTCTTGGTGACGCTCTCGGTCTGGGGCCCGGGATAAACAAAGGCGATGACCGGATAGCGCTTCGCCGGATCAAAGTCGAACGGTTTGTACATGACGCCGTAGAGGTCCGTGATGCCGTCATCCGCCTTCACCTTGAAGGGCTCCGGGAACTTGAAGCCGGCATCGAGCAGCGCGGAGACGTCGGTGGTTTCGAGGTCGGTGATCTTCCCGCCGAGTACTTCAAACAGTTCGGAGCGGGGCGCGGTGTTGACCTGCGAGTACGTATTGATGAAGTACTTCCCGGAGTCGGACATCACCGAACTGCGCGAGGCGTTCCCCGGATCGAGCAGCTTCAAGCCCGTGCCGTCGAGGTTCACGCGGTAGAGGTGGGTGAAATAGGGGTCTTCGCCTTGCTCCCGCCCGTTGGCCGTGAAGTACATCACCCGGAGCTTCTCGTCCACCCAGGTGATGGGCCCGGTCACGAACTCGCCGGTGGTGATCTGGTTTTTGAGCGCGCCGTCGGCGCCGAAGAGGTAGTAGTGGCCCCACCCGTCGCGTTCCGACCAGTGGATGAACTCCTGGCCATTGGCGAGGGTCCAGAGGGGGTTCGTCTCGATATAGGTATTGAGCCGCTCCTCGATGATTGTCTTGACCTCGCCCGTCGTGGTGTCGGCGACACAGATGTCCACTCGATGAAGATCGCGACTGTTGCGGAGGAAGTACATCTTGTCGGTGCGGTCACTCAGCCATTGGCCTTCGGTCTTCTGCTGCGCAGTCGCCCGCGCGGTGGTTCGCGCGGTGGCCACCTGGATGGTCTGATCCTTGAACGCGTCGGCCTTCACGGTCACGCGGGCCCTGCTCTCACGGTCGAAGATCAGAAGCTCGGCCTGATCGACGTTCTCCTCCCCGGGCATGGCGTAACGGTAGGTTTCGAGCTTCGGACGGGGGTTCGCCAGCGAGTTGATGACCCAAAGATCCGCGACCTTTCGGAGGTCCTGGCGCACGCCCGAGTACTTCGAGGAGTCCTTCGCCCATTGAAGGTTGATGGCGGGAACGCGGGGACCCTCCTGGTGTTTGTTGGCGCCTCGCTGGTCGCGCCGGGCGGCGGTACGGGCCTGTTCGTTCAGGCGGCGGGCGAAGCTGTAGTGCTCGATGCCGTCCGTGGTGATCTGAGCCTCCTGGATTTTCGGGTCGCCGAAGTCTTTGAGGGCCAGCTTGTAGTTCTCGGCATCCATCATGAAGAGGTTGTGGCCGCGCGCGAAGATCACGGTCTTGTCGTCGGGCGAGATCTGAGCCCAGCTGGGCTTGCGGGGTTCGGGCTCGAAATCGTGGAGGATCTGGAGCTTTCCGCGGGCGATCTCGTACTCGAAGTACAGAGTCTTGGTGGTCCTTGCTGCCTCGGGGTCCGCTTCGCCCGCTGCCCCCTCGCCCCGCGTGCCCGCCCCGGCCGCGTCACGCCGTGCTTCGGGGGAAGGCGCGGGTGAAGGTGTTGGCTTCGGCTTTTCGCCGGGGATCTTCGCTTCCTTGGGCACGTCAATCTCGAACTGAATGACCGTGTCGTTCTTCGCCCACTTGAGGAGAGGCGGCCGGGGCGGCTCCCCGCCGCCACCCTCGCCGCCTCCCGCCCCCGCGGCCCGCGCGGCGCCCACGGGAAGATGCTGTGCATCAAAGGGGATGCGGGTGAGAGTCGTCAACATGGCGGCCATCTTCGCGTTGTCCCACAGAGGCGTCTTGGTTCGTTTCAGGGGGTCAACCAGCGGAAAGGTCCGGCCCTGCGCGGTTTCGAAGGTGTAGAAGAAACGATCGCTCGCCTCCGCCCATCGCGGCGTCACGCTCGTGTCGAAGACGAGCTTGCCGACCTTCGAGGACATCCATCGGGACGCGAGTTCGTAGTTGGGTTCTGGGAGGCGTCGGTCTTCCCCGGCCCATGTGGAACCGGCGCTTAGGACGACAAGGCCAGCGGCGAGCAAGCGGGTAGCGCTCCGGTTGAGAAATTTCCGCAGGGGATTCATGGGGTTCTCCAAAAAGGGACTGAAGGCTGGGCGAATACTGCCAGAAAAGAGCGAGCGGCGGTTGCCTCAACCCTCCGCTGTCTCCGACGATAGTCAGCCGAATGGGAGAGGGCAGGCACAGGGCATCTCCCCGGTGCCGAATGCCAAGCGCAGGCGGGATTACTGAGCGCCTCCGCTCTGCGGACGTGCTCTAGAGCAAAGTCACTCGCCACGGCTCGCTCGTTTGTCGCTCCCGCCGGAGCGACGGGGGTCTGGGGGCTGAGCACAGCGGACTGACGTCTCCTGCGGCCCCCCACCTCAACTATCTATAGATCCCGTTGAACAGGAACTTGAACGTCCCGTGCGGCTGGGCACGGAACGTGATCTCCGGGCCGAACAGCATCAGGCGGCCCTCGCCCAACTTCGCCTCCGCGACCGCGACGCCGCCTTCAAGGTAGTGCTGACCCCACGCCCACCCGCTGCGCAGCGGTGTCGCCGTCTCGAACCACGCGACCGGCGTGACGCCGCGCGCGAGGGCGTTCGGCTTCAACTCGAATACCGGAGAATTGTCGAACATCACGTCGACCGCGGAGGAGACACCCCAGGCCAGAGGATGGGTGGTGTCCGCCTCGGCCCGCAGCACCGACCCCGGCACGTAGTACTTGTCCCGCCCCAGGTTTTTCGGGCCCGTTGCGGTGCGCTCGACGAGGTGGTTTTCGACCAGATCGAGGTGGTGACCGATCGCGGTCGATTCGCCGATGGCGATCACTTTTCCGCCGGCCTCCA
>CAZFQH010000482.1:0-3558 GCA_964520805.1 uncultured Acidobacteriota bacterium
CGGCGAGCCGATTCTCAACGCAGACAGTGTCTTCTGGTACGGCGCAAAGTCGTCCGCCGGAAGCGACCGTTTTTTGGGTCACGGCCTCTTCTTTTCGCCGAAGAAGGCAGCCCATGCTTCAAACGGCTCCTGGGCTGTCCTTTATCCCGACGACGCAGAGGCAGGCCTTACGACGTTTGCTCCGGTCCCGGCGACCGGCGTGGGCACGCTGCCTCTGGGGTATTTCGCCTTTCAAGACCCGGCCGTCGATATCCGCGCGGAGGGATTCACCGGAACCGGGCCGATTATTGTTGCATTCGGTGTGGCTGAGGTAAACGATCCGGATCTCTTCTCACGCCTGCGGATCTTTCATCGAGAGGGAACGACTCAGGTGGATCGTACGGTTCTAACCGGGGAGTTTGCCCCGAATTTCGACGGGCGGACTATCTACGCACGTGTCAGCTCGCTCAGTCCGTTCGTCCTCGCGCTCGGCCCGGTGAGCGGTTCCGTCAACCGGCCGCCTCTGGCCTTGTGTCAGGACGTAGACCGCGACGCCGACGGTGTCTGCATGGCGTCGGTGGAGCCGTTTGATGTCGATGGAGGGTCGTCAGACCCAGACGGCGATTTCCTCATCCGAACTCTCAGTCCCGCCAGTCCGTTCGGTCTTGGCGATCACGGTGTAAGTCTGGGTGTCTTTGACCCAACGGGCGCTTCAGCGACGTGTCAAGCGAGAGTGCGCGTTACGGATCGCACGCCGCCGAGCATCGCTTGTTCCGGGCCGATCGTGGTGGGAACGGATCCGGGTCGTTGCTCGGCCGGACCGAACATCGCGGCACCCATGGTTGAAGACAACTGTGGAGCTACACTCGAGAGCACCAGGAGCGATGGCGAAAATCTCGCCGCACGGTTCCTGCTTGGGACGACGCAGATCGACTGGCAGGCAAAGGATGGCAGCGGTCTTTCCTCGTCTTGTGGGCAGCAGGTGACGGTGGAGGACCGGGAGCCTCCAACTATCGGCAACCTCCGTGCAGACCGCGCGGAGATCTGGCCACCGAGCCACAAGATGGTGAACGTCACAGTGGGTTACGACGTGCTCGACAACTGCGTGGCCCATGTGTGTGCGCTGTCCGTGACTAGCAACGAACCTCAGAACGGGCTGGGCGACGGGGACACGTCGCCGGATTGGCGGATCGTTGACGACCATCATGTGGAGCTGAGGGCGGAGCGGTCCGGAAACGGCGCTGGACGTGTTTACACGATCGGCCTAACTTGCACGGACCGGGCAGGACTTGCGTCGAGTCTGAGCACGACGGTCAACGTTCCAAAGAGCCGGAAGTAGGAATGGCACCAGCACGCCTGCGCCCGTTGCGACCGCTGGGCATTGCGTACTTCTTCTGCTTTCCCCTGACCTCCTTCAGTCTTTGGATAACGTTGGGGGCCCTGGCTGCGTTGGTTTTTGGGTTCGTGCAGGGTCAGTGGGTTTTCCCAGCCCTACTAACGGCCGAGCCCCTCGCCATCCTAAACGGTGGCTGTTGTGTACTGCCTAGTCTACTGCCTGAACCGCTGCAGTGGATCGGCTTTGCTGCTCCACCGGTATTGGTGCTGTTGCTCGTCGGAGCCCTGTTTCGGCGCATACCGCGAGCCGCTCAGGTCGCCAAATGGACCGCCCTTCTCTCGCTGCCCGCGTCGCTCCTGACTATAGGCGGCGCTTGGCACCGTGTGCATATGTCAATGTCTTGGTCCGCAGAACAGTACCGGTTCGAGATAGTCATCGCCTTTGTCTGCGTGGCCCTTCCTCTCATTTGGCATCTCTTCGTGTTGTGGTACCTGCGGGGCTATCCGTGGCGTCGGCAGAAGGCCGCAGCCAGCTCGCAGCCATCACCCACGCCGGAGTGATCTCGCTCAGTCCGTTCGTTCCTGCGCTCGGCCCAGTGGGTGGTTCCCTGAACCGGCCACCGCTGGCTCTATGCCAGGACTTGGACCGCGACGCGGACGGGGTATGCATGGCGTCGGTTGAGCCGATTGATCTCGACGGAGGGTCGTCAGATCCCGACGGAGATTTGCTGGCTCGGACACTCAGTCCCGCGAGTCCGTTCGGTCTTGGCGATCACGGTGTAAGCCTGGGTGTCTCCGACCCAGTGGGCGCCTCAGCGACGTGTCAAGCCAGAGTTCGCGTAGTGGACCGAACGTCTCCGAGCATCGCTTGGTCGGCACCAATCGTTGTGGGGACAGATCCGGGTCGTTGCTCGGCCGGGCCGAACATCGTGGCGCCCACGGTTGAGGACAACTGTGGAGCCACGGTCGAGAGTACCAGGGGCGATGGAGAGAACCTCACCGCCCGGTTCCTGCTGGGGACGACGCAGATCGATTGGCAGGCAAAGGATGGCAGCGGTCTTTCTGCGTCTTGTGCGCAGACGGTGAGGGTAGAGGACCGGGAAGCTCCAACCATCGGGAACCTGCGCACAGACCGCGCGGAGATCTGGCCCCCGAACCACACAATGGCGAACGTCACGGTGAGTTACGACGTGCTCGACAACTGCGTGGCCCACGTGTGTTCGCTGTCAGTGACGAGCAACGAACCCGAGAACGGTTTGGGCGACGGAGCCACGTCGCCCGACTGGAAGATTGTTGATGAGCATCATGTGAAACTCAGGGCCGAACGTTCTGGAAACGGGTCCGGACGTCTTTACACGATCGGGGTAACTTGCACGGACCGGGCAGGACTTGCGTCGAGTCTGAGCACGACCGTCAACGTTCCAAAGAACAGGAAGTAGCGTGGAGCCCACACGCCTGCGCCCGTTGCGACCGCTGGGGATTGTTCAGGTAGTAGCAAGTCCGTTTCTCTTCCTCTCCGCTTGGATGGGCGTCTCAATCGTAGCCGGCATTATTGGCAACCTTCTGCGTCCCGGGATTAGTGACTGGGGTCGGTTCGATATCCTAAATGCAGTCTGGACCGGAGGCGCCCTCTGGCCCCTCCTGGTCGCAGAGGCGATCGTCGTTGTCTGGATTTGCGTAGGCCTGATCCGCGAGAGGCAATCCACTGCAGCCCCGGTCAAATGGCTCTCGATCGCCTTGATCGCGTCGAGCTTGACTGGTCTCGTTCTCGATCGCGGTCGGTTCTGGACTCGACCTAATCCATATCGCCCGGGCCTGTCAATCTCTTTAAGTCTGATCGCCACTGTAGTTCCATTGGTGTGGCATCTCTTCGTGTTGTGGTACCTGAGGGGCTATCCGTGGCGTTGGCAGAAAGCCGCAGCCAGCTCGCAGCCACTACCTGCGCGAACGTGATATCACGCAGTCCGTTCGTTCTTGCGCTTGGCCCGGTGGGCGGTTCCGTGAACCGGCCGCCTCTGGCTCTGCGCCAGGACGCGGAGACACCGATAGAAGGCCGAGCCAACATCCTCCTTGGAAACGATCCTTCACGGTGGCGGAGAGGCATCGCGATGTTCGGAAGCGTCCGACTCCGAGACGTCTGGCCGGGAATTGACGTTGTCGTGAGCCCGCAGTGCCCCCGGTACGATTTTATTGTCAGCAGCGGCGCCGACCCAAGGCGCATCCGGCTCAGGGTCAAAGGCGCCC
>CAZFQH010000483.1:0-3549 GCA_964520805.1 uncultured Acidobacteriota bacterium
CGGCGGCCGCCGAATCCCCAGACCATCGGACAACCCGAGAGCAAGTGGCAGACCCTCGGCGCCAACGGCGACTACCGGGTTTCGGACAAGTTGAACCTGAGCCTCGTGGGCGACTACTCGAACCGCGACATGGACAAGTACTTCTTCTCGGGCGCCACCCAGCTCTCGACCACCGTGTACAACTCCCAGCGTGGCTTGCAGCGCTACAACGTCACTCCGGAGGTCAACTTCACCCCGAGCAAGAACACCACGATCAATCTCGGATATACCTATGGTCGCTACAATCGCGACGAAACGCAGCTCTACACGAACCGCCCGGCTAACCCCAGGGTGGTTGTCCCTCGTTGGGCGGAGAAGAACGACGAGTTGAAAGGCCGGCTGGTCCAGGTCTGGCGCCTGGCCGAGCGGGAAAATCCCCTCAGCGTCGGCTTCGAGCATCGCGCGGAGAAGCTCTCGCGCTCAGGCCTCGTCGGATGCCTCAGCGGCCAGGCCTGCCTCAAGGAGCGAACCCTGAACGTGGTCTGGGCTCAGCAGGAGTTGAACGTCACCAAGGACTTGAAGGTCACCGGCGGCTTCCGCTATGACGACTCCAGCGACTACGGCACTCAGACGAGCCCGAAACTCGCCGCCGTCTACTCCCTGCCGAGAAATCACCGTCTTCGCGCCAGCTACGGCAAGGGATTCCGCGCGCCCTACTTCGGTGAGCTCTTCCTGGTGAGCTTCGGATTCGAGGGCAATCCGCTCCTGCAGCCCGAAAAGTCGGAGACCGTCACCGGTGGATGGGCGTTTACAAACGCGAAGGTCGAGGGATCGGTCGACGTCTTCAAAGCCAAGATCACGAATGGCGTCCAATTCGGGTCGCTGCCCAACGGGAACTTCACCTACGTCAACCTCTCCAAGTTCGACTCCACCGGGACGAACGCGAGTCTCGCGCTCAACCTCCCAAAGGGCTTCACCCCGTCGGTGTCGTACTCCTATACCAAGCGCGAGGACGACAAGGGTGTTGCGGTCGCTGGCTTCGCGAAGCACGCTGCCTTTGTGAAGCTGCTGTGGTCCAATCCTCGTCTTGGCCTCCGCGCCAACATTCGGGGAAACCTGACCGGCAAGAGCCTGGTTACGGCCACGACGCTCACGCCGAAGTACAACCTCTGGTACGCACAGGCCAGCAAGAAGGTGACGTCCAAAGGCCAGTACGCTTTCACCATCTATGCCCAGGTGAACAATCTCCTCGACAAGAAGGACGTCTACAACGTGGACCTCCAGGGGAATGTTCGAACCACCGACGTCCTGCCGATCTGGAACGCCCCGCGCACCTATCTGGCTGGCGTCACCATCGACATGGACTGGACGCGCTAAAAGAATCCGTTTTCAACGAAACCGAACCGAGGTCTGCCAATGAAACGCATCATCCTTAGCCTGGCGCTTACCTGCCCCGTCGCAGCGTTTGCCCAGGAGCCTTCAAACCTTCCCATTGGCGACCCGGCCCGGCGCGACAAAAATGCTGCCGTCGTTCTCGACGGCATCAACGACGCGGCGACCGGCGAGATCATTACGCCTCGTGATCTCGCCGCTCGTCTCGCCGGCGTTCGTCTGGTTTTCGTCGGCGAGAGCCACACGTCCATTGAGTACCACAACGTTCAGCGCCGACTGATCGAGGAGCTTTCGGCCGCCGGCCGCAAAGTGCTCGTCGGCCTGGAGATGTACCCGTACACGGAGCAGGCCTGGCTCGACAAGTGGTCGGCGGGCGAGCTGTCCGAGGACGCCTTCTTGAAGGACTCGCGGTGGTACAAGAACTGGGGCTATCACTGGCTCTACTACCGCGACATCTTCACATTCTCGCGCGACAACAAGATCCGCATGTTCGGCGTCAACACTCCCCGCGAGGTGGTGGCCGCCGTCCGCAAGAAGGGGTTCGCGAATCTGACGCCTGAGGAGTCCGCCCGGATTCCCAGCAAGATCGACACGGACAGCGCCGAACACAAGCGCCTGTTCAAGGCCTATTTCGCCCCCGAGGACTCGCTCCATACCACCGGCATGACCGACGAGCAGTTCAACGCCATGTACAACGCCCAGGCCACCTGGGACGCCACCATGGGCTACAACGCGGTCCAGGCTCTTCAGAAGTTCGGCGACAAGGACACCATCATGGTCGTCCTGATCGGCTCCGGCCACGTCGCCTACGGCCTCGGCGCCGAACGCCAGGCGAAGCTTTGGTTCGACGGGAAGATCGCGTCGGTGATTCCCATGGCCGTCGCAAACGACAAGGGCGAGAAGCCCGTGGTTCGGGCGTCCTACGCGAACTTCATCTGGGGCGTCGCCCCGGAGAAGGCGCCACTGTTCCCCACCCTCGGCTTCTCCACCGGCCAGAAGAAGGAAAATCTCTACCCGGTCATCGCGGTCCAGCCCGAGTCCATCGCCGCCGCCGCCGGTTTCAAGGTCGGCGACAGTCTGGTGTCGATGGACGGAACCGCCATCACCGACAGCGAGATCATGAACCGCCTCATGGCCCAGAAGCGATGGGGTGACGCCGCGGAGTTCAAGGTCAAGCGCGGCTCGGAAGAAGTGACCCTCAAGGCCTACTTCCGTCGAACTCTCTAAACACTTCAAGAAGCCGTACCTCCTCCTCAGGAAGGTCCATCGAACATGCGCGCCACTTCCCTTTTGATTGCGGCGCTCGCCGCCGCCCCCGCTTTTTCCCCGGCTCAGGCTCCGCCTACGCCGCTCAAGCGGGTACGGCACGCCATGAGCGTGACCCTCGATCCGAAGACCCATCGCCTGACGGTCGAGGACGAAATCGCATTCCCGACGGGAACCGCCGCCGAATTCCTGCTCAACGGAAGTCTCAGGCTGGTTCGGTCGGAGCCCGCGGTCAGCGAGGTTCCTCTCGGTGAAACCGAGAAGTTCTTCGGCATCAACGCGGGCGAAGCCGGGTCTTCCGGCCTCAAGTTGAAGCGGTACCGCGCCGCGGGGTCGCCCTCGTCCGTGAAGATCGCCTACGAGGGTGTCTTCGACTTTGGCCTTGCGGATCAGAAAGAGGAGTACACGCGCGGATTCCGCGAGACCTCCGGCCTCCTGAACGACCAGGGCGTCTACCTCGCCGGCAGCGGTTTCTGGTACCCCTACGTGAGCCGCGAGCTCATCGACTTCACCCTCGACGTCTCGCAGCCCGACAACTGGCACGTGATCAGCCAGGGCAACGGAACGTCTCGCGGTGCGAATGGCCGTGCGCACTGGGATTCGCACGGTCCGATGGATGAGATCTACTTGGTCGGAGGTCCCCTTCGGGTGTATCGCGATTCCGCGGGCGCGGTCGAGACCCTCGCCTACATTCATGAGAAGGACGACGCCCTCGCCGCGAAGTACCTCGAAGCCACCGCCCAGTACATCGAGATGTACCGCGGTCTCCTCGGACCCTACCCCTACGGCAAGTTCGCGCTGGTCGAGAATTTCTGGGAGACCGGGTACGGCATGCCGAGCTTCACCTTGCTCGGTCCGCAGATCATCCGCTTCCCCTTCATCCTCACCTCCTCCTACCCCCACGAAATCCTG
>CAZFQH010000484.1:0-3541 GCA_964520805.1 uncultured Acidobacteriota bacterium
CCCACAAGGGGTGCCCCTACATCGACGCGTTCGGGTTTGGGGGCCGGCCCGGCGTAAGATCGCCGAGGCGCATCGGGCCCCGTGATCGCCAAGCGCAGGCGGGATTTACTCCCGCCGGAGCGAGGGGGTTTGGGGGGCTGAGCAGGAGGTCCGTAGAGACATTGCGGCCCCCCAACTCAACAAGGAAGCGAGCCGGGTCTGGTGACCTGCACGGCCTTCAAAGCCGCTGGCGTCCGGGGTCTCCCCGGACAGGTGGGTTCGATTCCCACGCGCTTCCGCCATCTTGTCCGCGTGAGCCCCGCTCGGACAACGCCTTCGCATACTTCCGCCCGCTGACCCTTCTGCGGATCGTGTTGAGCGGCTCAGGGCGATAGGGGGCCGGGACGCACCTCGGTGAGAATTCGGCCCAGGCGGTCGAGGCGAGGGTCGCGTGCGAGCTCGTCCAGAGTCATCGGCAGTTTGCGGCGCCAGTTCGGGTGTTCGTCCACCGTTCCGGGAAGATTCACCTGAGTGACCACGCCGAGTACATCCTCGATATGCATCATCATCAGCGCGGACGGCGTCGCCGCGACATACGAGTGAATGGCCTCGACCACTCCCTCCGACAAATCCCCCTCGCCCTCATCCCCTGCTTCTGGAAGCAGACCTTCGTTCCGCAAGGCACGCAGGAGCCCGGACCGTTCACTTGCGCGGTTGTGCCGCTGTTGCTTCAGAACCTCCTTGTCTGGGAAAAGTTCCAGCGACTCTCGCAGGTTCAGGTCATCCTCGCCCCACCAGGCGGCGAGGGGCGGCAGGTCATGGGTCGTCACCGCCACCAGGGCCGCTTCGGGGTATTCGCCCGGGGGCAGGAAGTTACCGCCATCGCGGCGTTCGAAGTACAGCAGACGGTAGGAGAGGACATCGAAGCGCGATAACGCCGCGCGCATCTCGTCTTCCACGGTGCCGAGATCCTCGCCGATCACCATGCAGTGGTTTCGCTGGCTTTCAAGGGCCACGATCGCCATCATCTCGTCGAGGGCATAGCCTACGTAGGTACCTTCGCGGGCCGCTTTCCCGGCGGGAATCCAGAAGAGCCGCATCAGTCCCATCACGTGGTCGATGCGCAAGGCTCCAGCACCGCGCATGTTGGCGCGCAGAGTGTCGATGAACAAGCGATAGCGGCTCTGGCGAAGGCGGTCGGGACGCAGCGGCGGCAGGCCCCAGTTCTGGCCGGCCTGGTTGAACGCGTCCGGCGGCGCGCCCACCGCCGCGGTCCCGGCCACCTCGTCGCGAGCACTCCACGCGTCGGAGCCCGCCCGATCGAAGGAGACCGCGATATCAAGGTAGAGGCCCACGGGAAGTCCGAGATCGCGAGTTCGCCGGCTTGCCTGGGCCAGTTGACCGTCGGCGATCCACTGGAGGTATTCGTAGTACTGGACACGGTCGAAATGCGCGTGAGCGAAGGCATTTACTTCGGGTGACTCGGGATTTCGCAACTCCGCCGGCCAGCCAGGGAAACCCCAGATCGTCGCGTCGAGTTTGTGGAAGTGCTCCTGAATCGCCTCGAAAAGTGCGTGACGATAAAGGACTACTCCACGCTCCTTCAGGAAGTCCAGGAAGCGCCGTCCAGTAGCGTCGCGAGCGATCCGGCCACTCGGCTTCAAGTGATGCCTGCGAAAGTGGGCGAACAGAAGCTCAAGCGCTTCGAATTTTGCACCCGCCACTCCCACCGCGTCGATCAGATCGGATTCCCGGAGGCGGGTCAGTCGAGCCTGAAAGCCCACCGACTCCACCAGCGTGCGCACTTCGGTGCAAGCCGCGAAGTCCTCGATGGCCTCGACGTCGATGTAGAGCACGTTCAAATGCTGACGCGAGGATGGACTGTACGGGCTCACCTGGGCCGGATTGTGGGGGAAGAGAGCGTGCAGGGGATTGAGGCCAATGATGCTCGCGCCACGCCGCGACATCTGTTCGACCAAGGGCGCCAGATCACTGAAATCGCCCATGCCCCAGTTCCTCTCCGAACGGAGCGAGTACAGCTGAACCGCGGCCCCCCAAAGGCGCCGCCCGTCCTTTGCCGCATTCGGCCGGTGACAACGCGCCGGCGCACTCACTACCAGGGCATGGCCTTCCATCCCTTCGACGCGGAGCTCGTGGTACCCCGGCGGCAGAGACACGCCGATCGGGATGTTTCGTTCCACCCAGGCGAGGCCATCGATGTCGACCCGGGTGAGTTCTGGTTGAGCATGGGCGTCGGCACCGCCTTCGTGAATCGATCCACCCGCCTCGGTGAGCCGGAACTTCACCTCGTACTGGGGCGCGGGCAGGCGCAGGCGAACGCTCCAGTCGGATCGTGATGCCGCGATCGCCACGACGGGCGGAAGGGGGGAATCCCACAACCCCCGGCGAAGTGCGGTCAACGTATCGGCGGCCCCTCGGCCCCCGTCGATCGAAACTCCAAACTCCGCCAGCAGGGAAATCAGGGCGTCGCGGCTCACCTCGCAGTATTGTCCGGCGACGTCGTAGTAGGAGGTGTGGATCCCGAAATGGACACACAACTCCCGGATAGCCGTGGCTTCCTGCTCCTCCGCAACGTACTCAGACATTCGCGGCCCTGGGACTTTCGGAAAGACCATGGCTCCGGCTTAACAGGGCGAACGAGCGCGATTTCAGTGGATAGGTAGTCTGCGGGTCGATCGGGGCCACGGGCACAAACCGCCCTTCGCGTTCGATCGGGGTCACGTCGGAGTCCGTGTCGATGAGCAGTCCCCACTCCGCAGCGGTAGGGCTCGGCAGGACGAAGGCAATGTCCAACTCATCGCTGTTCAACAGAAGAAGAAAGTCGTCATCCCAGAGGATCTCGCCGCGAGGGCCCGTCTCGGAGATCCCGCCGCCCGACACCAGCATGCCCAGGCAGCGCGCCTGCGGATCATGCCAGTCAGAAGGGGTCATCTCCATCCCGTCCGTGCGAAACCACGCCGCGTCCTTGAGGGTGTCGCTCCTCATCGGCTGGCCCTCGAAAAACTTCCGCCTTCTGAAGGAGGCGTGGGCGCGCCGCAGGCGGATGAGACGCTGGACGAAAGTGGTCAGAGCCTCACGTTCTTCGCTCGCCGTCCAGTCGATCCAGCCGAGAGCGTTGTCCTGGCAGTAGGCGTTGTTGTTCCCGAGCTGGGTGTGGCTTCGCTCGTCGCCCGCGAGCAGCATCGGAACGCCCTGCGAGAGCAGGAGGGTCGCGAGCAGGTTGCGCTTCTGGCGCTCCCGCAAGGCCACGATGGCGGGGTCGTCGGTCGGACCTTCCACCCCACAATTCCAGGAAACGTTGTGATTATGCCCGTCGCGATTCCCTTCACCGTTTTTAGCGTTGTGTTTCTCGTTGTAAGAGACGAGGTCTTGAAGGGTGAATCCGTCGTGAGCGGTGACGAAGTTAATACTCGCGTAGGGCCGCTTCCCGGACCAACCGTACAGGTCCTGGGAACCGGTGAGGCGACGCGCCACCTCACCCGCAAGCCCCGAATCTCCCTTCCAGAATCCGCGCATCCCGTCGCGATACCGGTCGTTCCAC
>CAZFQH010000485.1:0-3540 GCA_964520805.1 uncultured Acidobacteriota bacterium
GTGGGCAGGTCCGCGAGGTCGAAGCTGGCATTGTGGGCGAACGTGAGCCCATACGAGGCGGCGAGGTCGAGCCCCGACTTGAGCGCTTGATACTTCTCTTCGTCACTCGGCTTCGGAATCAGTCGCCGAACCCGCCGTTGCGCCGCTTCCTTCAGGGCCCCGGTCGCCTCGCCCTGCTCATCGCGAACGATCACGCCATTGGGGGGATCCGGGGTCTCGCGCGTGATGCCGGCGAGGGTCATCGCTTTCGTGTTGGCCCATCCGGTGTGGCCGTCGTAGCCCTCCATGAACGCGGGCCGATCCGGTACCACCTCGTCGAGCCACTTTCGGTGCGGGAGATTCCCGGGAAACGCCGCGTAGTTCCAGCCTCGCCCGGTGACCCAGGTGCGGGCCGGGTGGGCCTTGGCGTAGTCGGAGATGCGGGACTGGATCCGCGCCAGGTCGGTGAGACCGTTCAGAAGCACCGCGTTCAGAGTCAGGCTGCCGCTCATGAAGTGGAGGTGGGTGTCTCCAAAGCCCGGAGAGACGAAGGCTCCTTGAAGGTCGACACGTTCAGTTGCGGGTCCGGCGAGGCGCAGAATGTCCTCTGAGGTCCCTACCGCGACGATGCGGCCTCCCTGAACCGCGAAGGCCTCGGCCCAGGGACGCGCGGAATCAGACGTGAAGACGCGAGCGTTGTGGAGAACTCTCTCCGGGCCCGGGCCGGTCGGTTGAGGGGGAGAGAGAAGAAGAAAACTGAGAAGAAGCGGGATCAAGACGAGGGACCTCCATGAGTTCGGGGCCCGCAGTATAGAAACCCCCGGGGTCCCACTCCCCACGACGCTCCGAACGAAGTCCGTTCCCCGGAACCTACAGGCTCCGGGGACTCGATTACGCAGTCTCTGGTCTTACTTCTCGTCGGTCTCGATCAGTGAGGCTACGCGCCGCGCGCCCGGGACCCGATCCGCGGTTTCGATGGCGCGGAGATGGATCTCGGCGGTCGCGGTTTTCCCGCTTAGGAGGACGACGCCGTTGTCGACCGAGTCCACGTTGACATTGTCAAAGCCCTTGTTGCTCTTGAGGGAGGCTTCGACGCGACTCTTGACATCTTTGTCGGTGGCCTTCACCAGTTTCTCCATGGATTCCGGAACCACCTGGAGGAGGTTCTTGACGCTGGTCACGCCGTCGATCTTCCGCACGGTAGCCTCGGCCTTGTCCTTGACGGCCTGACTCTCCACTTTGCCGTGCAGGGTGACCTTTCCGTTCTCGGTGTCCATCTTCACCGCGGTTCGGCCGGCCCCGTCGGTAGTAAGAAGTGCGATCTTGCCCTTGGTTCCGATCCAGGCGTCAGAAGCCGCGTAGGTCGTGCGAGCGCTGAAGGCCGAGACGAGGAGGACAACAGCCGCGGCTACGCCCAGTTTCTTTGTTGAGTTCATGTTTTGTAATTTCCTTGCGAGCCCCTCTGTGTCCGCCATTCGGATACAGACCTTTGTGAGGTGCGGCGCTCTTCCACTGTCTCCACAAAGCAACCCTCGTGCCACTATCAAGATTCTCGCCGGAGGGTCTTTCCATTAGTTAGGGTTCCAAGAGGTCTTGGACTTCATCGGCGAGCGCACGGAAGAGAACACCGTTGTAGAAACGCTCAGCGTGCTCTCCCGTGGCCGACCCTCGTCTGCCTATGGGCACTGCGGGACTTCATTTCCCGCAGTGGCGCCGGTCAGATTGCCTTGCGGCCGCTGATGACGCGCATCAGGACCACCACCACGGCAATGACCAGAAGGACGTGGATGAGACCGCCCATGCTGTTGGCGGTCATCATTCCGAGCAGCCAAAGGATAACAAGTACGATGACGATGGTTTCGAGCATTTCTCTTTCCTCACGATTTGACGACAGCGGGTGAATGGGGTGCAGTACAACGGGTCGTGAGGACGCTTCCCCACACCACATTGTGAACGTGACCCAAACCAGCGTCGGTGCGGTGCGACACGAACCGCACTGACTCTTGGGAGACCGTGACCGCTTCGGCACTTACGTTCGGTCCCGAACAGACGGGGGGGGAAGTCAGCGCCGATCATCGGAGCCCCGCCTGGCTTCGAGGGCGACGATAGTGAGGATGAAGGCATGGATGTTGCTGCCCACAGGCATCAGCAGCGCCCCAAATTTGCTTCAAACGACGGGGCGAGGGAGAGCGATATGACATACAAAGCAAAAGCGACCGGGCACCAGGCTACTGAAGGGCCCGCCGACAGCGTCGGGGGCAAATCCTTCGATCCAAGCGAGGAAGGGGCCTACTGGTTGCAGAACTACAACGCCGCTCCCTACGTGTCGAAGGGCGAGGAATACGGGATCTATGAATCCGCGTATCGGTACGGCTGGGAGTCGTACGAGAAGAATCGTGGCCGCAAGTTCGAAGACATTGAATCCGAGTTGTCCCGCGACTGGGAGAAGAATCGCGGCACGTCTTCGCTACCTTGGGACAAGGCTAAGCCTGCGGCGCAAGACGCGTGGTCCCGGGTCCACCGCTTCCTCACTGGAGACGCCGACCGGGAATTCCGTCAGATTCTTGGGGCGGCCCATCTTCCCCCTGGCGGCAATCCAACCCTTTACGATGGGGAGCCGAAGCACAAAGGCTGATCGGCGGATACGGGTTGCGCGGTTCGTAGAAAGTTCAAGGCGCCCGCGGTTTGGCCCGATGTGGGCCGCCGCACAGACAGCCGGGGATTACGGGGCGCACTATCGGGCCTTCGTGACCATTCCAGCTGCCATCGCCGCGAATAACCACGGCCTGATTGGTGTGAGGGTCGAGTTGGGCGCGCGGGCGCGCAAAGTGGATGTTCCAATGGGATTCAAGCGCTACGGGGACCTCGACCTTCAGGAGCTCGGAATCCACCTGAGCAACGCACTGGTGCTGATGGGCATCAGCGGGACGATCAGCGGAGATCCATGGGCGTTTCAGCTGCCAGACACCCCATGAGTCTCCGCCGCCGGACCGAAGGCGTCGGCGCATCGCAATCTTCTGCTAGCGTGACGGGCGACCAGTATCTACCCATGCCCAACCGCGCCCCCAAAAAGCTGAAATCGTTTGCGCGGCAGCTTCTGGCATGCGAGGCGGCTTTGCCCAATCCCGAAGGCGCAGGGGGTTCCGGGCCCTTCCGGGCCTGCGAAAGACTGCGCGGGCCGCTCGGCAAATTCATCGGCATCGTCGGATTTCGTGCGCTCCTGTCCCGCGCCCTGGCGCTGGCCGGCGAGGAAGCTCCCATTCTGCGGGCTCTGCATATCAGAGCAGACGGATCCTTGGAGAGCCTGGAGACAGAGCTCGGCCCGGGCGAGGTCGCGGCCGCCGAAGCCGTGCTCATGGCGCAGATCACCGGGCTGCTGGTGACTTTCATCGGACCGGCGTTGACCCTGCAATTGCTGCGCGATATCTGGCCGGATATCGGGCCGGATATGCGGCCGGATATGCGGCCGACGATACCCGATCACAAATGTTGAACAGGAGAAACGTCATGAAGAAAAAAGTCGCGGCTCGCGGGTCGCAGAAAAAGGCGATCCCTGGCCAG
>CAZFQH010000486.1:0-3522 GCA_964520805.1 uncultured Acidobacteriota bacterium
GAGGTGTAGGGGCGGCCCTTGTGGCCGCCCTGGTGTCGGGGTGGAGTGGGGGGCGGGGGGTGCTTCGCCGCTGCTCTTTCGACGTGCGGCTCGCAATGACGCGAGGTCTAGCGGGGCTTGGTAGTGTGGCTCTCCGCGGCGGTTACTTCAGCAACTCGATCATGAAGGCGCGCGATTCCCTGGAGTTCATCAAGGAGAGCCAATGGACCGCTTCCTTCTTGAGTTGCGCGTCTTTCTCGACGCGGGCGATCTCCACCAGTCGCACCGAGTTGCCTTGCAGGAAGAACGCGTTCAGTACTTCCTTCTTGATTTCGAAATCGGTTTCCGCGCGGTACATCTCGCTGAGGAAGATCTCGCTCTTCCGGCCCATCAGGCCAAGATTCCGAACCGCGGAAAGGCGGGCTTCCTTGTCCTTCTCGCCCTTGGCCGCGTTCGCCATGGATTCGATGGCGCCACTCAGGAACAAGGCATGGAGGATCGCCTTCTTCTCGTCGGTGGAGACCGCGGCTTCGTACATCTGGCTCAACTCGGAGGAGCCTCCCATCACTCCCAGCAGCCGGATGGCATCGGCGCGCAGGGCCGCGTCCTTCTCGGTTCTCGCTGCGTTGAGGACTCGGGCCTTGTCGCCCGACACCATGAACGAGTTGAGGATCTGCCTGCGGATCGGGTTGTCCGTGGTGGCGGAATAGACATCGCTCAGGATTTTGCGGTTAGCCGGACCGCCGAACACGCCCAGATACTGGATGGCCTTCCGCTGAAGTTCGGGCGATGAGTTGCCCTTGGCGACTTCGGCGATGGCGTTCCCCGCCTGCTCGGTCCCCATCTGGGCGAGGACGAACAGCGACCGCTCGCGCACCTTCCGGGCCGCGGTAGGTGTGGAGAGGATCTTCGCCAGAAGCGGCAACGCCTCCTGGGGGTCGCTCTGCGCGAGGGACGAGAGAGCCATCAGCTTGAGGTCGAGGTCGTCCTCCTGATCGGGTCGCGGAGCCTGGCCGGATTTGCCGCGCACTTCCATCTCGAGGGCTTTACCCTCCTTGGCCCAGCGGCTGGTCGGGAACTCTTTTTGGAGGCGGGCAAGAGTGGCGAGGGCGGAGGCGGTGCGGTTCATCTTGCCCTGCGCGTAGCCGCTCCAGTAGAGGGCGGCGTCGAGCCGCGAGTTGAGACTCATCAGCTTGCTGAGAGGGCGGAGCGCGTCGCTCCACTCCTCGTCATCGATAAGTTCCATCGCCTGCTCGTAGAGGTCTTCGGCCTTCTCCGACTGGTTCTCGCGCCTTTCCCGCTCGGTCTCGCGGCGTTCCTGCGCGAGCTCGCGGGCGCGTTCCCGGTTGGCCTCCGCCCGTTCCCTCGCTTCCTCGCGACGAGCCTGCTGGCCCTCTCTCTCCTTTTCGCGAGCCTCAAGTTCCTTCTCCCGCTGCTCCGCGGTGCCCTGTGGCCAGGCCTCATGGACCGAAGCCTCGTGAGCCATTTCGGCCTCCATCGCCGCGGCCTGCATTTCTGCGATCGCCCGCGCCGTGGTGATTCCGCTAAGCGAGGTGGTTCGTGCGGCCTCCGACAGCGCCTTGGACCGCAGGGCTTCGACGAGGGCCTTCTCTCGGGCCGCCGTTTCCGCACCTCGCTCGACGACGACGCGGTTGCCCTGAATCGCCTTCATTGCGGTTTCCAGCTGACGATTGAGTGCCTTCTCCGCTTCGCGGCGCGCCCTTGCTTCCGCGCGCTCGACCTCCGCTTCGATCTCCGCGGCGTCGACCTCAACCGGTGCGTCGACCACCAAGGGTGTCTCCGCCTTGGCGGGGGCAGTGGCCGGTGATGGCGAAGGTGATGGAGACGCTTGCGGGTCCTGAGCGGAGACGCTGGCTACGAGGGCCAGAGTCATCACGAGAATGGGCAGGAGCAGGGAACGAGGGGGCAGCAGATGGGTCATGGCGTTTTGGAACCTCAGCGGTTTCATGGGTATCAAAGAGAGCGATTGGAAGAGGAAGGGGCGAAAGTCTTCTCACGTTTTTCGACCTGCGCCTCCATTACCTGAAGGCGGAACAGAAGATCGCGAGAGTCGACGCGTTTGCGAAGTCCATCGAGTTCGCTCTTGGCCTCGGCGTCGGGGGCGGCGGCGAACCGAAGCAGAAGGCGCTCGGTTTCCTCCATGACTCCCGCGATCTGACCTTCGCCGGCGCGTTCGGCGGCGGCGCGGAAAAGACGGCTGGCGGTGACCAGATTGTCCGCGGCCAGCTGCAGGTCCTTCAGATCCTTCATAGAGACTTCGCGGTTCTTGAGTTCGACCAGAGTGACCCGGGAACGACCGAGATGTTCTCCCAGTGCGGTGAGGAGGACGCGCTCTTGAGTTTGCGCGGCGGTCAGCGTCTGCTCTTCGACGCGGCCCAGATGTCGTCCGACCGAGAAGGCAAGGATGAGACAGGCGGCTAGCGCCGCCCCCGCGGCCAGAACCCGGGCCGCCCTTTGAAAGCGCCCGGGAAACGGGAGGAGGCGCCCGCGCCCTTGTGACCTCACGGCGGCGAGGACGCGTTCGGTCATTCGGGCCTCGAAATCGCCTGCGGGCTCGGGAACGTCATCCTGGGCCACCACCCGCAACACACGGGTGAGGCGCTCGAAACGCGCCAGACATTCGGCGCAGCCGGCCAGGTGGCCGTCGAATCCGATTTCTTCGAGGGGCTCGCGGTAGTAGAGGAGAACCAGTTGATTGTCGGTCAGATGTTGAAGAGCGTTCATGAGGCTTGCACCAGGGGTTCAAGGTCTTGACGAACCTTGCGCACGGCACGGAAAACACATTGTTTTGTAGCGGCGAGAGAGAGGCCGAGGGTCTGCCCGATATGTTCGAGGGTGTGCCCTTCGTAGTGACGGAGCACGAAGGCCGTGCGCTCGGTGGCACTCATCCGCTCCATGCTTTCGTTCACCTTGCGGCGAATGTCGCCCGCGTGGGCGGTCTGATCGGGTCCGGGAGTCGAGGAAAGAAGACCGGAAGTCACGGCACCGGCCTCGGAGTCGGTTTCGGGAAGATCGTCTTCGGCCCGTCGCACGCGTTTCCGAAGGAGGTCGTACGCGCAGTTTGTGGTGATGCGGTGAAGCCAGGTCGAAAGCTCGGACCGGTTCTCGAACTTGTCGAGGCCCCGGTAAGCCTTGAGCAGGGCTTCTTGCACCACGTCTTCGGCGTCTTGTTCGTTTCGGGTCATTCGATAGGCCAGCCTGTGAAGTGAACGGGCGTGGCTCGTCACGAGGGCTCTAAACCCCTCGTCGTCGGCAGCCCCCGCTTCTGGGGGTGTTTGCCCGAGTCCGCTCATTCGTATCGTTTGACGCCGCCTCCCTCCGGAGGTTAGCAAGGTGACGGAAAGTCAACGAATAGAAGGGGTTGGATGGCGACTATAGGCACCGAGAAGTTGGTCAATCGCCTGGGCCCTGTCCCAACTATCAAGCAGGTCGAAGGGCACCCACGAGGGGTGCCCCTACGGCTCATGCAAGGCCCGCCCAGCCAAACCGGTCCCAACTATCCTGCATGACGAAGGGCACCCA
>CAZFQH010000487.1:0-3514 GCA_964520805.1 uncultured Acidobacteriota bacterium
GATGCCGAGTCGACGGGCCTCGATGAGTATCGGGAGGACTCCGGGCACCGGCCGGAGGCTGCCGTCGAGGGCCAGTTCGCCGAGATAGAGGCCGTCTGAGGGGTCCAGTCCGGGCTCCCCGGACGAGGCGAGGAGGGCGATGGCAATGGCGAGGTCGAAGGCGCTCCCGCTCTTTCGCAGATGTGCAGGCGCCAGATTGACGGTGATCCGGCGGTCCCAGGAGAAGTCCAGCGCCGAGTTTCGGAGGGCGGCCTTGATCCGGCTTTCGCTCTCGCGAACCGCCGAATCGGGCAAACCGACCATGAATAGACCAGGGAATCCGGGAGCCGAATCGACCTCGACCCGAATCATCACGCCGTGGATTCCGGCCACCGCCCCCGTGTAAGTGCTTGCGAGCATGCCCACTCCTTCGATCTTCGAAGCCCGTGGGAGAGGACGGGAGTTCTGGCGCGAGGGGGAGAGCCCTCCGCGCCGGGGGCCAAGTATCCCAGACCCGAGGTTCGGATCAGGTCCCCGGGGCTTTAGTCGTTGAGAGTTTCGGCCGCCTGGGCGGAGACGACAAGGACCTGACCGATCGACAGGCGGCTGGAACTGAGACCGTTCAAGGCCTTGATGGCAGACACTGTGGTGCTATGTCGCGCGGCGAGGTGGGACAATGTGTCGCCCTTTCGGATTCGGTATGAAGTGGTTCCGGTTCCCGAGGAGAGGCTCGTCACCTCGGCCTTTCGGCTCACGTTTCGACTGGCGCGTGGAACCACCAGCTCCGTGCCCGGTTGAAGGCGGGACGTCACGCTCATGCCATTGACTCGGGCGATCTCGGCCGACGACACGCCAAACATACGCGCGATCAGGGAAAAAGTATCTGCCTTGCGAACGAGGTGGCGGGTGTAGTTGAGCGCTCGTTCGCTGGAGAGGCAGGTGGAAATCTGCTCGCCGAAGCCGTGAGGAACCCGGAGGTCGAATGCCGATGAAGGGGTCATGCCGCGACGGAGGTCTGGATTCAGCGCGCGGATGGCCTGGGGATCGAGACTGCCGCACCGGGCCACCGTGCTGATCGGATAGGAGCCGGCCACGCGGATGGTCTCGGCCATGGTCACCTCTTCGGGCGTGACGTCGATGCCGTAAGACTGAGGTGACTTGGCGATAACGATGGCGGCGTGGATCAAAGGGACGTAGTTCTTGGTTTCCGCGCGGAATGACTTGGTCCGGGCCAGTGCCCAGAAGTCATTGGTGCCGACTTTTCGGATGGCCCTTTGGACCCTGCCTTCGCCCGCGTTGTAGCCGGCAAGGGCCAGATTCCAGTCTCCGAACAGCGCATAGAGCTTCTTGAGGTATTGGGCGGCGGCGAGGGTCGCCTTCTCCATGTTGGATCGCTCGTCGACGTAGAAGTCCTGCTTGAGGCCATACTGTTTCCCGGTGGAAGGGATGAACTGCCACAGACCCTTGGCCTTGGCCCTCGATAGCGCCACCGGATTGAAGGCGCTCTCCACGATTGGTACGTAGGCCAGATCCTGAGGAATGCCGGCTTCGGCAAGGATCTCCCGTATACGCGGCAGGTGGGGAAGGCCGCGTGACAGGGCCCGCGCGAACCATTCTTTGTAACGACCGCTGTAGAGGTCGATTGCGCCCAGGACCTGATTGTTCAGTTCGATAGGCAGGTCGATCTCTTCGGTACCGAGGACGGCCTCGTTCGATCGCCGCTCCTGATCGGTCGGCCGGGCTTGCTCAATCGTGGCTCCCAACTCGGCCAATCGGCTCTTGGTCTCTACAGGCGGCTGGGAAATCGCCGCGGGCGCGGCCGGATCGGCAGCCAGGGCTTTGGGTGTCCCGGCGGTAGGCTCCGGGACGGCATCATGGGCCGAAAGAGGAAGAAACCGGCGATTTGAGCGCGCTCCCACCTCAGCCGCGTGAATCCGGCCAACGAGGGCCAGGTAAGCCGGCTCAAACGCGGAGTCCGCCCCGAGCGAACTCTGAGCGGTCACGAAGACATCGAGCGCGCCGTCGAACGCGATCTGTGCTTCGGACTCGCGGGCCTGCGACAAGGCAGTCTGACCCTGTCGAAAGAGGCTCTCGGCCTGGCGGACGACTGAGTCGACGGTGGCCGCTCGTGGGACGGCGGGGTCGAGAGCGCTTGACACCTGAACGGCAACGGTCTGGGCAGATGAAAGTGGAGCGGTCCCGAACACGATCAGAGCTCCGGTCGCGACCAGGCGGAGAATCCGGCCCGTCGAATAATTTGCCGTATTCATGAGGGGATAGTCTACCAATCACGCCGGGAATGTCTCAAACGTGTGCCGGGAATCCCTCAATCGCGCGGCCGCACAAGGACATCGGATCCGCGCGCCTCATCCTGAGCCGCCGGCGTGACCAGGGCGCGGGGCGCCAGGTGGATTCGGCGGCCCTCTCGCTTGGCTCGCCGGACGTCGTCCTCGCACACGAAGTCCACCGGTGCCTTTGGTGCCTCGAGCGGCACCTGGCTCGGACCGGTCGTCACCTTGGCCAACGGGGGGCGGACCCGGGCCAGCCGCTTCACATTGATCAGGTGCAGGGGCGTGATGTTGTCGGAGGTGATGTTCCCGGCGGCGGCGCCGCACCCAAGCGAGAAGGAGGGCTCAAGCATCGTCGTGTGTCCCGTGGCGCCCATCGAGGTCTGGGAATTGGCGATCACCCGGGAAGCCGGCTGGGCGAGCGCGAAGCGTCGCAGGAGATCCTCGTCCGCGGCGTGAATGCCTACCGTGTGGCCCGTTCCCCCGAATGCCAGCAATTGCTGGCATTTCGCGATCCCCTCGTCCGGCCCGGCCACCTCGTAGAGCGCCAGTACGGGGCACAGCTTCTCGGCCGATAGGGGATGATCCCGTCCGACCCCCGCGACGCGAGCGGCGATCGCCCGCACCGAAGCGTCGATCTTGAAGCCCGACGCCTCGGCCAAAGCCTGGGGCGAGCGGCCCACCGCCTTCGCGTTCACCAGACCGCGTTCGCCGATGACCCACTTCGCGAGCTTCTCCGCTTCCGACGACGAACAGACGTGAACCCGCTCGGTCTCCAGAGCCTGGCTCACCTGAGCGCCGATCGAGGCGTCGTAAACCAGGGCCTGCTCCGAGGAGCACAGGGTTCCGAAGTCGAAGATCTTGCCGGCGACGACGTCGCGTACCGCACGTGCGGCCTCGGCGGACGAATGGACGTAGACCGGCACGTTGCCCGGCCCGACGCCATAGGCCGGTTTCCCCGAGGAGTAGGCGGCCCGAACGAGGCCGATGCCTCCCGTAGCCAGGATGACCGCGGTGTGTCGGCTCTTCATGAGAGCTTCGGTGCCGGCGATCGAAACCGTCTCAAGGCATTGGATGGCGCCTTCGGGAACCCCGGCGGATCGCGCCGCCGAGTCCAACAAGCGGAAGGACTCGACCACGCAGGAGCGAGCGGACGGATGAGGGCTGAGAACAATCGGGCATCGGGCCTTGACCGCAATCAGGACTTTGAAGATCGCGGTCGAGGTCGGATTTGTGGAGGGCACGAT
>CAZFQH010000488.1:0-1853 GCA_964520805.1 uncultured Acidobacteriota bacterium
CCGCGGAAGGACAGATCGCACTCGGGCACGATGTTTTGATCTTCGCGAATGTGGACGGAGTGTTGGCCGCGCGCGCCGGTCAGGCGGGGCTAGGGGTTCACGCGGCCAGGGTGGGCCGGGGGGATTTATCCCTCCGCACTCTCAGAGCCCTCCGTTCCGCGGTTCGCGGCTTCGGTCCCGACGTGATTCACATTCATGAGTCCCACGGTCTACCGGGCGCGATTCTGGCCGCGAGGGAATCCGCAAAAAGACCACGCCTGGTGGCGAGCCGCCGGGTCGATTTCCCTCTGCGACTGGGCTCGCGATTGAAGTACGCGCGGATGGACCGGGTGCTCGGGGTTTCTCGCGCGGTGTGCGACGTTCTGGAAGCAAGCGGCCTCCCGCCCGAAAAGATCGCCCTGGTTCACGAGGGAGTGAAGGACCGTCCTCCCGCGAAAGGCGGCCGAGCGTCGATGTTGTCCCTCGGCATCACCCTGGACGCGCCGGTGGTTGGCAATGTGGCGCAACTCGTGGATCACAAGGATCAGGCAACCCTGCTTCGCGCCGCGGCCCTGGTGCTGAAGGTGCAACCTGAATGCCGGTTCCTGATCTGCGGTGAGGGCCCGCTACGCGGAGAACTCGAAGCACTCGCAACGAACCTCGGGATCACCGCCCGAGTTGTGTTTGGAGGTTTCCGAAGCGACCTGGACGCCCTCATTCCGGCCTTCGACATCTTCTGTCTCTCGTCGCACCTCGAGGGTCTCGGAACCTCGGTGCTCGACGCCATGTGCTTCGCGCGACCGGTTGTGGCTACCCGCGCGGGGGGAATTCCTGATGCCGTGGTGGATGGCGTCACCGGCCGGCTCGTTCCGGTCCGGGATCACCAGACCCTGGCCGGAGCCCTGATTGAGACACTCGCCTCCGCCCCGGCCCGCGAGCGCCTGGGGTCGGCTGGTCGCTCTCGATTCGAGAAGGAGTTCACGAGCACCGCCATGGTCCAGGCGACGCTCGCCAGTTATCGCAGCTCGCATAGTTAAGTTAGCGGTTGCACGATCGGCACGCCGCATACGAGATGCATATTAGAAGGTGTTTCGTATGCGCACCACGCTTGACCTCCCGGAGCCTCTCCTGCTCGAAGCCCAACAGATACTCGGATTCAAGTCGAAGACCGACACCATTGTCCAGTCTCTGCGTGAGCTGGTCCGTCGAAATCGCATCGACCAGTTGCGGGCGACCGCTTTCGACGCGGAGGGACTTTCACCAAGGGCTGCTAAGGCTTCGCGCGGGCTCCTAGTCGTAGGGGCAGCCCTTGTGGCTGCCCTTTCGAGGACAGTCGCTAGCGCCCGCCAAGGGCAACCACGAGGGTTGCCCCTACATTCTGAAAGGGCGGCGACCGTCGCGGTCTGCCCGCCCTCTTTCGAGGTTTCAGGGTCCGGCCTTGTGGTGCCCGTTTAACCCAACAATCCAGACAGGAACAAGGTTCCAAAGTGAAGGGTCAGCACAGCCTTCCCTTCGAACTTGCCGTGGCCAGGCGTGATGTCGATCAACATGTGCTCGGCGGGCGCGATCTTGGCGTTGAAGCTGGATTCAAGCTTGATGATCTTGGTTGGATCGGGTGCGGCCCCGCGCGCGAGGACACCGTTATAGAGGGCCATGGTCCAATCGGTTTCGCTATTTTTGATGACGCCGATGATGTACTCGCCGGCGGGTGCAAGCACCTTCTCGCCCGCTTTCAGATCCGCGGAGAGCTTGAGCTTGGGATTTCGCGGCGAAGTGAAAACACCAAGCGGCGCGCTGGTCGCGCGGGTTTCGTTGGCCGGGGTGGTGTTGTAGGTGATGGCCAGGCTTTGCATGTCGCCCAGGAAGGTGATGCT
>CAZFQH010000488.1:1863-3513 GCA_964520805.1 uncultured Acidobacteriota bacterium
GTGTTGTAGGTGATGGCGGCCTGAACCCCGCCGGGCAAATCGGCGGTGATGGTCTTGTTGAAGTGGGGATGCGCCGCGGCGTAGGCCGCGAGTCCGGCAACGGTTAGGAAGGCAAAGGCGCGATTGAGAGCAAGAGTGCGAGTAGTCATTGGACGCGAGGTCTCCTTGCGATACGAGTGAGGGGCGAATATGAGTGAGAGGGTTTACCGGCACACCCGGCTTCACGATGCTATATCTTATCGCCCGCGATGAAGGACTTACGGCAAGGCCCGGCAGCGGGCTCGATGGTGGTCCTGGTGGCCGTAGTCCTGGGCGCGACGCTCCGCTTCACCGGCATCGGCTGGGGCCTGCAGCATCCGCCGCATTCCGATGAGCAGGCCTACATCGAAAGTGTCAACGCCATGCTGGACGCGGGCGATCTGGACCACCGGTACTACTACTATCCTGGTCTCTTCTTCTACATGCTGGCGCCGATTCTCGATGTCTTGGGGGAATCGCGACGTCACGGACCCGAGGCCTATCTCGCCGGACGAGTCCTGGTCGCAAGTATCGCCAGTCTGAACATCTGGATCGCGGCGCAAGTGGCGCGGTCGTTTGGGGGTCCGTGGGCTATGGCCGGTGCGGCTTTTTCGCTGGCCGTCTTTCCGATCAGCAGTGCGGTGGCCCACGAGGTGCGGCCGGATCTGCTCCTCGAAACCCTGGGCCTTCTCAGCCTGCTTCTCTATGCGCGAAGCACCTGGGCCAGGAAAGAGACCGGGCTCCTCGGAGGGCTGGCCGGGACGGCGGCCGCGATCAAATTTTCAGGTTTCCTTTTTCTGGGTGGAACGGTCGTGGCGGCCTGGATCCGCAGGGCCGGCATTGGCCGCCTGATGAGCGCCATCTTGATCTCCGTCCTGGTGGTTCTACTCGCAACCCCGTACGCACTCGTGCGGCCCGAAGAATATGTCGGCGGCCGCTCAGAACTGGATGTTTATTTCCAGGGCCTGACCGCGCGCGGTTTCCTCAGCAATCTGGCCGCCTACACGACAGCGGCCTTCTCCTTCGGTGGGATGACGGGCGCCGCTCTCGCCACTTACGGTTTCGCCACCCTCGGTCCGGGGCGCGCGGCCTTTCTCCCGTGGCTCGCTCACTTCGTCCTGACCCTGATCGCATTCTCCCTGGCCAGCATCGTCTTCCCGCGTCACCTGCTTCAGGTCACGGGCGGCCTTTGCGTGCTGTTTGGACTCGGCCTCGCCAAGGTCGCGGATCGTTCGAAGATCGTGGCCGCGATCCTGATGACGATCGCACTCGCGGTTCCTCTGGACACGTCCACCAATGCAGCACTCGCTCAACGGGCGCCGTCGGCCCCGGATCGAGCGAAGGAGTGGATCGATTCCCACATGGCGGACGGTTCGGTGATCCTCGAAACCAGACGTGACGCCGCATTCGGCGCCCGGGCCGGCGCGTCCCTCGGTGTCGATCGTTCCCGCTTCGAGTTCGTGACTCCGGAGAATCCGGTGCGCGCGGAGTTGCGGCTGTTGATGCCCCACGCGGATCTGGTCATCGTCGACGCGGACCGCTCCACTTCGGGATCCCTCTTTCCGGGCGCTCGGCTCGTCTACGACGCTCTGGGCGCGCGCGGGGTTCGCGTCCTTTCGTTGCTGGTCCCAC
>CAZFQH010000489.1:0-3506 GCA_964520805.1 uncultured Acidobacteriota bacterium
GCCGGGCACCCACAAGGGGTGCCCCTACGCTTCGGGGGAAGGGCCCCGCCCCCACGTCCAAGGCCGGGCTGGCGTTCTAGTAGGGGCGGCCCTCGTGGCCGCCCTGCGAGATCGGAACGGCCGGGCACCCACAAGGGGTGCCCCTACGCTTCGGGGGAAGGGCCCCGCCCCCACGTCCAAGGCCGGGCTGGCGTTCTAGTAGGGGCGGCCCTCGTGGCCGCCCTGCGAGATCGGAACGGCCGGGCACCCACAAGGGGTGCCCCTACGCTTCGGGGGAAGGGCCCCGTCCCCACGTCCAAGGCCGGGCTGGCGTTCTAGTAGGGGCGGCCCTCGCCCCCAAGTCTGTATGAATCCATAGCGAGTCTCCCCTGTGGAGGAGATGCTACTACTCCAACTGATTTCAAGCAGGACGAGGCGCTCGGCGGTTGTTTGGTTTCTGAAGTCCCCACCCGCTCGGGGGGACCATCGTCCAGGCGGATCTGGAGGAGACGTACACACACTCGTCGGGGGAGGGGGCCAGCGCGCCCAAGCGGTCGATCGACGTGGTCGCATACAAGCACACGGGCCTCGCGACCGCCTGGGGCACGGGCGACCACGCGGGGACGATCACCGGGGCGACAACCTCCACCGTGTGCGCGCCGTCAACGCCGCCCGCGACGGGTGGCGACAGCGGCGGTCTGCTGCCCGCTCTCCGCGCGGCGCGCATGCCGATCTCCCTGGGCGCTGCGCGACGCTTAGGGCGGGGCGGAGGCCGGGCACGCCCCTTCTTCAGTCCGGAAGCGCCGCGAGGGCTTGAACCTTGACCCGCTCGTCAGGCGTGAAGGAGGGGTCACTAAGAACCGCGTCGACGCCCTGAGCGGACAGGGCCACGGCCGCGGCCACGAGGTCTTTCATGGTGTCCTCGATCTGGCCGATCACGTGTCCCCGGAAGAGACCGAGTCGCATAATGGCGTTGACCATCGCATTCACCGGCGCGGTGCGAATGCGGACGTCGTAGATCACACTCTTTGCGTTGTTCACCCCGGGACGGGCCCGCACATCGACATAGGCGGAGCCGTGGACTGGGACACGGAATACTGGAGGCGCGGGCCTTCGAAACCGCGAATGCCGGCGTGACGCAGGCTTATGGCGGTCCGGACTCGGTGCCGCCTGGGGTGGTTCCTGGCGCTTCTTCACCGCGAAACCCCGCCCCTATCGGAGTGCCGAAGCCGAGAACGTCGCGGTCAAATTGACCTCACCTTTCCTTGCGGGAGCCACGTTTGCGGTCAGGCCGCCGTTCGAGCCGCCCTGGATGCCGAGCCTTCGCGGGCTCGTCACCTTGGGTGGTGATCAGGTCGCGCGCTACGTTCGCGAAATCGTCATAGATGAGCTGCCGCTTGGTCAGCAGCCCCGCCTCATGCCAAGCCGGACCGAATTCGTGGCGTTCGCGGATGTTGGCGAGCACATAGGCGCCGCCGCGTTCCAGCCACAGCTTCCCGGTTTCGGGTGAATAGTTCGGGGGCCGGCTGATCTGGAACCCGCCATTAGGCGGAGGGCAGGGTGGGCGTCGAACCGTCGAGCTTGATGTCCTTCCGGTGAACGATGAAATAGGGGATCTTCGTGCCAGCGGTGGATGTCGCCTCGCGCCGTTCGACGACCAGGCCATTGGCGTCGAACTTGGCGGGTAGCCCTTCACTTCGACCACGGTTCCCGCATCGGCATCCGCGAGAAGGGGCACCTCGGGGTCTTGCCCGATATCAGTCAAGCTGAACTAGGCGGCGCGTCGCCCGCTTCGCTCGGTAGTCTTCAAGGAGCGAGAGCGGTTGTGATCTTCGCGAGAATCTTCTCGGCGCCAAGCACGTTGTTCTTGCTGATCCCGCCACCTTTGTACCGCGATGCTTTACTCCAGCTTTCAAGGACCTCGTATTCTGGAATGAGTCCTTGAGTCTTGGGATCGAGCTTCATTAAGGCCTTTCGCGCAACGTGGGTGCGTGGGTCCTCTCCCTGAGTTTCGGCGATGTACGCCGAAATGCGCCGCACCGCCACATAGTAGAGCGCGGTGACCTGCCACCCCGGCGTCTCGACATTTGCGACGCTTTCGATGGCCTGCGCGAAGGCTTCATGAACCGAAGCCCGCTTCCTATGTTGGTCTGCGAATGGACTAGACACCGGCCCTTGCCGGATCCAGCGCTACCTCTTCCCATGTCTCTGGAATTGAAGCAAGCTGATCCGTTGCGGCATGCTCGATCTCCAATCCACAGTCCGCCTTGAGGGCGCTTGAGAGATCCTGGCGATGTTGAAAGATTGCTCTCTCTCGGTCTGCATCGAATCCTTCAACGACCACGCAGACGGTGGGACTGCTCGGAGTCGATCGATCGACGAATACTCGCTCGCCAACTGCGGCGAGCTTCAGGGCGAGAGCCCCGGCAAAGCGCTCCGAAGCCTCGCGCCTTTCGTTGTTTCTTACGGCCGACCGCTCGAGTTCCCAAACCCGGGTCTGCAACGCCGCCACTTCCTCCCGCAGCGAAGACTCCTTGGAATGCTGGAGGCTGGGCTCAAAGACCACTGCGGTGAACTCGCTTGAGAGGATGAGCCTCGGCCAGCGCGATGAGTTGGCCTTGGCCAACAGCGATCCCGTCACTAGGTCCTTCTTCGAGTTCCACGCGAGGGCGGGATAAGCAGCGGTGGTCATTTGTTTTGCTCGACGATCTTGCGACAGGCCTCCAAGATAGGCCTCATAGCGAGAGTCGTGGATGTTACTCGAAAGGCCGGTAGTAGGCAGACATCTTCCTCTCCGCTCCCCGCCTCCTTGAGCACCTGTAGCTTGTCGGTCATGTCACCAATGCTGAAGCTTTGAAAGACCATCTCTACCTCAAAGCCCATGTGGGTAATGCGCGCTAGCTGGTACCGAATCTTCGAGGTCTGCCCTACCACTCTGGATCCAAGGTCCGTTGGGGGGAGGCCTTTCATGGCCATGCCGGCGGTTTCCTGCCTCTTCCACCACGCTTCCAAGTTTCCCGTAAGTTCAGTTTGGACTTGGCGAGCAAAGGTTAGAAAGATGTCCGAAGTGGCGCGGGCATGGACACGCCCCGATACTTGGCCGGCAGAATCCAACTGGTCGGCAATGATGTCCACGAATCCGTCCTCGCTCTCCTGTACCCCCAAGCGGTCCGCCTCAAAGCTTGCCGATGCGGGAGCCGGGTCCTTGATCTCAAAGCCAACCTGGGTGCCGTTCAAACTGAGTCTCATGGACGGCGGGCGGGCGCCGGTTGGCTGTTGCATTGGCCGAGTGTTCCGCTTGTTTCCCATGGTGTCGATGCTAGTACTTTCATGCCCTCAAGTGGCGCGGGCCGTGGGCGACAGAACACAGCGCCATTCATTGCAAAGGCTCAACGGCCGAAGTTAGCAGGAGCGAAAGCGCGCCGCCCAGGCGGGCCGCAGCACCGGCGTCGCCGTGCGGTTCGGGGCCCCACCGGGAGAACATCCGAGTTCGAGGATAAAGACCGAGAGGACCAACGGCCAGGTGG
>CAZFQH010000490.1:0-3487 GCA_964520805.1 uncultured Acidobacteriota bacterium
GCACCCAGACGGCCGTGTGCACGGGGAAGCCGGAGTGCGGCCAGGTGCGCATGCCATACTCACGCAATCACGGAACAGAGCCAAACAAAAAGGAGCCCGCAACGGATGATTGCGAGCCCCTCTTCACGTTGCCGTCGCGGAGCTCACGGGGCGGCCAGCTGCTGGGACCACCGGAGCCAACGACCGAGCAGGGGGTCCTCGAGCACGTATCGAACGGCGCCGGCGACGGACTCCTCCCGAACAATCCCGCGTTCGTCGAGCGCCGCGAGAGCCTTCTGCATGGATCCGGTCGGCACCCTATGCCGCCGTGACACGTCGCTGGAGAGCAGGGCGCGCCCATCCTCGACGACGGCGGCCTTGAGCGCTCGTTTCTGCTGCAGCTTGAGCGAATTCCAGATCTGGGTGTAGGCCGCGTCCTCCTGCTGGAGCACCCGAACGAGCGCGCGCTCCACGTGGCCGACCGTCAGCTGCGGCGCGTCGCCCGCGGTCGCCTCGGAGGCATCCACCCGGAGACCCTCCCAGCACTCGTGCGCGAGACGCTGCACGCTGTAGGGCACGTCATGGGCAAGCTCCAGGATGCGAACGAGGGCGGCGGCATCGACGGTGAATCCGGCCTGTTCAAAGCCACCGCGGAGGAACACCGTGAACTCGTCCCGCGGGATCAAGCCCAGGAAGAGGCGGGCGCCCAGCTTGTAGAAGGCGCGGCCGGGGTCACTCGTCATGTCGGCCAGCATGCGGGTCGCGGAGCCGGCGAACACGTAGCCCACGTGCCGATGCGTCTGGACAGCGGCGCGGATCTGCCGCTCCGCGGTTTCGCCGCCCTGCTTGATGATGTGCTGGAACTCGTCGAGGATCACGACGACGGGGCGCTCTGTCGCCTCGGCCATCCGCTCAATCGCATCGAGCACGTCGACGAGCACGGGAAGCGCGTTCCCTGCGGCGTCCTTGGCGGCGCCGAGGGAGACGCTGACCGACTGGTCCTTGATGTCATACGCGACCTCCGGGCGGAGCGCGCCGGCCACGCGCGCGAGCAGGGCGCCGGCGCGCTCCGTCGTGGACGCGAGAAGACGCGTGGCGCCCGAGAGCACGGCGGCCGCGAGCAGGTCGAGGCTCTCGTACCGCTCTGCGTCGTAGCGGAGCACGGTAGTCCCACTGTCTGCGGCCACACTCGCGGCGGCGGCGAGCAGGGACGTCTTACCATACCGCCGAGGCCCGATGAGGAAGAGTTTCCCCATGTTCTCGAGCGACCGGACCACCTGACGGAGTTCATCCTTCCGGTCGACGAGTTCGTCCCGTCCGAGCTCGCGCCCGTACTCGAACGGGTTCCGGAGGGGCCTTGCGGCCCCACGCTTCCGATGCGTCATGGGCGTTCCTGAATGGGGGGAGCCGGGGCGATACCGTCGCAGCGCCATGGCACTATGCCAGTAGCATTATGCTATTAGCATAACGCTAGAAGAATAGTGGGATGCCCTGAACATGCCAAGTCTCAGAGACACGTGTCCTCAAAGCGGGTGCTTCTCACCACTATGTGGCCGACCGGTCGGCGTACGCGCGCCACTTCTCGGGCAGGTGCGTGCCAGACCCCAGCGCTGACCCTGCGCGCTGCGACACCGCGGACAGACGTAGCCGTGGTGAAACCGTCGTTCTCGGGCCTTCGGGGAAGTCAGCATGGAGGCAAGGGTAGTGCCTTCGTGCATGCCACCACCCCAAACCCACGCAACTAAGGAACAGAGCCAAATCTTTTTAAGGAGATCGACCTGCGTGAACAGGCCCAAACTCAGGAAGCGCGTGCTCGCGGGTTCCCAGAGCCCGTATGATCCGCCGGTGCGTCGTGAGCGAAGGGAAGCACCACAGCACTCGTGAATACGCTCGAACACCACTTCTGGTGTGGCGGTGCGTCGCGTGCGTCGCGTGCGTTCGCGATCTTCGCGGACTTCGCGCGAACGGCGGTGCTGGCGGCTGACGCTGAGCAATCGGATAGCGAGCAGGTTCGCGCGACGCTCGCGGAGCACGCGACGCGACGCGACGCGACGCGAAGAACAATAAGATTCGAGGTTCAAGCGGTCCTCGCGTGCCAGAGGACCACGCCGTATTCTCGGCTGACCGCGATCGAATCTCTCAGCCGGTATCAGTTACACAAACATGGACGAACCCTGCGCGAGCCGGCCGTTATCACTTCCGGGAGAAATGCGATGATCGAACGCAGGCAATTTTACATAGACGGCGCTTGGGTAGATCCCGTCGCCCCGCGCGACCACCACGTGATCAATCCCGCCACCGAAGAAGCCATCGCCACCATTTCACTGGGCGGCGAAGCCGACGCGGTCAAAGCCATTCTGGCCGCGCGCGCCGCGTTCGATGGTTACAGCAACAGTAGCGTGGATGAGCGCGTCGCGATCCTCGAGAAGATCATTGCGCTGTATTCGGCCAGATTGGGCGAGATCGCTCAGGCCATCAGCTCCGAAATGGGTGCGCCGATGTGGTTGGCGACTACCGCACAAGCACCGTCTGGCCTGGGCCATTTCATGGTCGCGTTGAAGGCGTTGAAAGCGTTTGCATGGGAAAGCTCACGCGGCAATACGCGCATTCGCTATGAAGCGGTCGGCGTTTGTGGCCTCATCACGCCGTGGAACTGGCCCATGAACCAGATTGCGTGCAAAGTCGGTCCTGCTCTGGCAGCCGGTTGCACGCTGGTGCTGAAGCCTTCTGAGCTCGCCCCACTCGATGCGATGATCTTGGCCGATATCATCCACGAGGCCGGTGTACCCAAGGGTGTGTTCAACCTCGTCAATGGTGATGGACCCGGCGTTGGGACCACGCTTGCCACCCATCCCGAAATTGATTTTGTGTCCTTCACTGGTTCAACGCGTGCCGGTATCGAGATCGCCAAGGGTGCGGCGCCCACGGTCAAGCGCATTGCCCAGGAACTCGGCGGCAAGTCACCCAATATCGTTTTGCCGGATGCCGATATCGAAAAGGCGGTGGCCAGTGGTGTGGCGCAAGTCATGATGAACACGGGCCAGTCGTGCAATGCACCGACGCGTATGTTCGTGCCCAAGGACCGGCAAGATGAAGCCATTGCCGTTGCTAAAGCCGCCGCTGAGGCCGTTGCTGTCGCTGAGCCCGCTGGGGACGGCAACGCTACGATCGGGCCATTGGCGAATAAGCGGAAATTCGAGAAGGTCCAATCGATGATTGAGATCGGCATCGAGGAAGGTGCCACCTTGGTCACTGGTGGGATCGGTCGCCCTGATGGATTCAATCGCGGTTACTTCGTGCGTCCAACCGTGTTTGCAAACGCCACCAATGAGATGACCATTGCGCGCGAAGAAAATCCGCGCCGGCATGATCCACATCGATGGCGCCAGCGTTGAGCAAGCCGCACCATTTGGTGGCTACAAACAATCGGGTAATGGCCGAGAGTGGAGCGATTTTGGCTTGGAAGAGTTCCTCGAAGTCAAAGCGGTCATGGGCTATGGCGCGGTTG
>CAZFQH010000491.1:0-3466 GCA_964520805.1 uncultured Acidobacteriota bacterium
CAACTACGCCACCGACTACTTCCAGATGGACGGCCACGGCCGCGACGGTCTGGTCGTGCGGGGCAAGTCCGCCGATTACCTCGGCATGACCGGCGCTCCGGTATGAATCAAGGCTTCGTGCCCTCCCCCGCGGCGGGGAGATGAAGGTCGTGGGCAACACCCTCGTCACCGGCGACATGTACGTTTTGTCGGTCGCGGCACCCTGCTAGCTAGCGGCTCAGCAACAGAGCTACGACATTGCTTTTGCGCGGCCACCTTAAAGTATGGCGCACATGATCCAACTTGTCCGCATCTGGTTTTTGCTGGCCTTGCTTTGCGTGCCCCGGGCCGCGTTTGCCACCTGGTCGGTGGTGGCGCTCGATGCCCGCACCGGCCAAATCGTGGTCGCGTCCGCCACCTGCGTGACCGGTGCCAATCTGGAGCGGCGCGCGCCTCCGTTTGGTCTGCGCAGCATTCAGGCGATCGTCGTCCCCGGCAAGGCGGCCGCGGCGGCGCAGGCCCACGTGGATGCGTCGTTCGCGAATCAGAAGCTCATCTACGACGAGTTGCAGAAGGGCACGCCGCCCTTGGACATCGTGCGGCTGCTCAGTTCGGATCCCGCGTTTGAGTCGCGTCAGTTCGGCATCATCGACATGACGGGTCGTGCGGCCGGCCACTCGGGCACCGGTAATCAGGCGTCATCTCTGCACCGGCAGGGGCAGGTGCCCGGCGAGCCGATCTACTACTCCATTCAAGGCAACATTCTCGCGAACGATGACGTCGTGGTTGATGCGGTCAGGGCACTGATTGCGGCGAAGGGCGAGTTGACCGATCGCGTCATGGCCGCGATGGAGGCGGCGGATACGAGGGGCGGCGACACGCGGTGCTCGTGCGATTCGATGCCGAAGACGACGGCGCCGTGCGTCACCAAGACCTCGCACGTCGCCTACATTCTGCTGGCCGAGAAGACCGACAAGAACAAGACGACGTACAGCGACGGCGACTACGCGATGTTCATCTCGGTGACCGAGGGCGACATCAAAGCGGAGGAAGACGGCAACCCGGTCAAGACGTTGCGGCTGCGGTACGACGCATGGAAGAAAGCCGGGCGGCCAATTCGGCGCTGAGCCGGATCGCGGTTGGGGTGGTGGCGAGGCCGCCGAGGGAGGTGCAGCGGTGTTCGCGCGGCATGGTCTGGGAGACGCGGCGCGCCGCATCCACCACTTCGTCAAAGGGAATGACCTGGTCGTAGCCGGCGAGTGCTACGTTGGCGCAGGAGAACGCGTTGCTCGCCGCGATGATGTTCTTGCCGAGGCACGGCACTTCCACGCGCGCGGCCACCGGATCGCAGATCAGGCCGAGCATGCTTTGCAGGGCCATCGAGGCGGCGCTCGTGGCCTGGGTCAGGTTGCCGCCCGCGAGGGTCACGAGGGCGGCCGCGGCCATCGCGGCGGCCGACCCGCCTTCGGCCTGGCAGCCGCCGACTTCGGCGGCGAAAGTCCAAGGACCCGCGATGAACACGCCGATGGCGCCGGCGGCCAGCATGGCCCGGGCCATCGCGTCTTCGTCGAGGTGCATCTCTTCCGCGATCGCGATCACCGACGCGGGCAGCGCCGCGCAGGCGCCGGCCGTGGGCGCGGCTACGATCACGCCCATGGAGCTTTTCACTTCCATCAGTGCGGTCGTGTAGAGCACCGCGCGGTTCAGCGCACCGCCGTTCAGCAGGCCGCCCGTCTGCATCTTCGCCGCAAACTTGCCCGACTGGTGTCCGAGGATGCGGTCATGGTGGACCGTGCCGCAGATGCCCTGGGCGATCGATTTGCGCAGGATGCGGACGATGGAGACCATCATGGCGATGACGTCGCGCTCGGCGAGCGCGCCGCGGGCCATCTCGTAGTTCACGGCCCACTGCCAGAGGGGAATCTCGCGGCCCGCGTCGAGAGTCATCAGCTCGGCGCACGAGCGAAAGGGCAGGGTCACATTCGGTTGTGTGAGCACCGGCAGGACCGGGTCGAGGGTGCGGCCGGCGAACACCTCGGGGGCGCCGCCGTCCATCGAGACCTTCTGACCATCGATCTCGAGCACTTCGATCATGCCGCCTCCGGTGGAGATCGCGATCATCGTGTGGCGTTCGTGGGCGTTGGTGAGGGTCAGCCGGTACGTGTTCGGGTGCGGGTCGTGGCCGTCGATATAGCGGATCGCGATCGTTGTGCCTGCGGCGCTCAGGGCGTCGCGCGACTCGGGCAGTCGTTCGTCGTCGGCATTCCAGCCGAGCAGTCCGCCGAAGAGGCCCATATCCGAGCCCTGGCTTTCGTGCGTGGCGGGCAGCGCCCCGTTGGTATCGAATTCGACCAGGACATGGCTGATCTCGCGGTTCATCAGGTCGCGGCAGAGTCGTCCGATGCGCAGGGCCGCCGCGCAGTGCGAGCTTGACGCACCGCGCATCACGGGTCCGATCACGTCGTTGAAGATGCTGACGGCTGAGGTCATGAGGAGCATGATACGTCGGAGCGGGGAATTGGATACAGAGTTGAATACGCTGCTGTAGGATCGCTCCGACGCGCCCTTCCGGGTCGCTGGCCGAGGTGAAACAGACGTCATGCGAAATGCCATCTGACGTTCCTGGTCGTGGCCGTGTTCGCCACGTCGTGGCCTTGCGCTCGCGTGGCCGGAAAAGGGCCCGAGAAGCGGCGACCGAACATCTTGTTCATCATGTCCGACGACCACACCACGCAAAGTGTCGGGGCTTACGGGGGTCGGCTGGCCGGCCTCAATCCGACACCCAATATCGATTCGCTGACACGGAATTGGGATGCGCTTCGACCGCGCCTACAGCACCAACTCGATCTGCACGCCCAGCCGGGCCAGCATCCTCACCGGGCAGGATGTACGAGGAGTCCATCCGGATGCCGCTAGTGATCTTCTTCTACGGCCTCGATCAGGCGAATCCAGACAACCGTCCGACACCGGCGGCGTGGGAGCTCTATGACCTGGAGAACGATCCGGGAGAGAGGAAGAACCTCTACGGAAATCCCGCGTACAAGGGGATCATCGCGACCATGAAAGCGCAGCTCAAGAAGACGCGCGAAGAGCTGGGCGAGACCAACGCAAAATATCCAGCGATTCAGCGAGTCATCGACGCCCATTGGTCGAACTGAACGAGAACGATGATCCTCGCGGACCTCTTGACCCTGCATCCGCTCCTGATTGCGATCATCGACGGTATCGGTCGACCAGAGCCGCGAGGCGTCCGATGGCATGCACGGAGGCCGCATGGTCCTGCGAAAAATTGAGGCGCACACTATCGACAGAGTGCGGGCCGAACTCCGCGCCCGGTGTCACGGTGACTCGCGCCACTTCGCGCAGCGTCCTGACGAAGGCCCGCCACATAGGGCTCGATCTGTTCCTTCTGCTCGAAACAGGCGTTGAAGGATCCCCAGGCGGCCAGGGAATCCGGAGCCTGCGGTTCGAGGAGCGCCATGATGAG
>CAZFQH010000492.1:0-3461 GCA_964520805.1 uncultured Acidobacteriota bacterium
CCGGTATCGCGCCAGGGGGCCCGGCTTTTCTCGGGAGCGCCCTCCCACATCTTCCCCACGCACAGGCCGGTCACGAAGGCGGTGTCACCGTCGATGATCAGACACTTGCGGTGGTCACGCGCCACCCAGCCAAGCGGCTGATCGAGGCGGGGAGGATTGAAGGAGCGGACATCCACGCCGCTCTCGCGCAGGCGTCGCCAGAACGAACGCGAAGCGCGCCCGATACAGCCGATCCAGTCGTAGATGACGCGAACCGGCACTCCCGCGCGGGCCTTGCGGCAGAAGGCGTCATGAAAACGCTTGCCGACTTCGTCCTCGTGGATGATGTAGTTCTCGAAGTGTACGAAGCGCCGGGCTCCCGAGATGGCCTCGAGCCAGGCGGGATAGTTCTCTCTCGCGTCTTGAAGGATCCGCAGACTGTTCCCGGGGATGAGGAGCGCGCCGGCGGTGCGCGAAAAAACCTGATCGCTCAGGCTGGGCACTTCGGGTGCTGGCACAGTGGTGTTCAAGAGCCTCGCTTTATTCCGGCCGGCCGAGCAGGAAGCCCTGGGCGGAATCGCAACCTTCCGCGCGCAGGAAGGCGAGCTGCTCCTCGGTCTCGACCCCTTCGGCGATGACTTCGAGGCCCAGTTGATGGGCCATCGCGATGATGGCGGTGACGATCCCGCGCGACCGGTTCTCACCGGGCAGATCGGCTACGAAGGAACGGTCGATCTTGACCGCGTGCAGGGGCAGGCGGCGGAGATTCGAGAGCGATGAGTGCCCGGTGCCGAAATCGTCCATAAGCAGGCGGATGCCCCGCTGGCGCAGCGCTTCGAGAATGAGGTCGGCGCGTTCGAGATCCTGCATGGCCACGGTTTCGGTGATCTCGAATTCGAGACGCGCCGCGGTGAGCCCGGTTTCAAGGAGCGAGCGATCGACTACGTCCAGAAGGCCAGGGTCGTGGAACTGTCGTCCCGAGAGATTGATCGAGACGCGCTCGGTTCCGCCGCGCAGGACGGTGGCCGCACAGGCGAGACCGATCACGTGGTGACCGATTTCGGAGATCAGGTTCGTGGCTTCGGCGATGCCGATGAACTCGGAGGGCTGAATGGTGCCTCGCTCCGGGTCGCGCCAGCGCAGCAGGGCTTCCCGGGTTTCGATCTGCATGTTGGACAGGCGCACGATCGGCTGATAGACGAGGAAGAGTTCGGAGGAGGTGAGGGCGCGCCGTAGCCGCGCCTCGAGGTTCATGTGCTCGAGCAGACGGGCGCTCATGGCCGCGGTATAGAACTGAGTGCGGTCACGCCCCAGTTCCTTGGCCCGGTACATGGCGAGGTCCGCGTTGCGAAGAAGCTGCTCGGCGGTGTCCCCGTCCTGGGGGAAAAGACCCACGCCGATGCTGGCCGAGACGGTGATTTCGCGTGCCGCGACCTCGACCGGGACCTTGATGGTGGAGTGAATCTTCTGGGCGAGGCGCAGCAGGTCGTTTGGATCCTTGACTCCGCTCACCAGTACGGTGAACTCATCGCCGCCGAGTCGTGCCACCGTGTCCTCGGTGCGCAGGGTCGAGCGCAGACGAACGGCGATGGTGCGGAGCAAGGTGTCGCCCGCGGTGTGCCCGAGCGAATCGTTGATCGATTTGAAATGATCGATGTCGACGAAAAGCACAGCCAGTGATTCTTCCGTGCGCAGCGCCCGGGTGAGGGCATTGTCGAGGCGGTCCACGAAGAGGTGGCGGTTGGGCAGGCCGGTGAGCGCGTCGTGATACGCGAGATGCTCGATCTGGCGTTCGGCCCTGCGGCGCTCGGAGATGTCGAGTCCGGCCGCGAAGACGAGTTCGCCCAAGGGGTCGGGGGCCGCGTTCCACAACGTCCAGCGCGGCGATCCATCGCGATGCCGGAGCCTCAGCTCGATATCGGCGGCCCCGTCTTTCAAACGCGGGAGAACTTCGCGGTGAGCCGCTTCTTCGTCGAGGTCGAGGTGCTCCCACACCCTGGTCCCCACGAACTCCTCGGGGGCCCGCCCGAGGATGCGCTTGGAGGCGGGCGAAACCCAGCGGATCAACCCCTGCGCGTCCAGCACTACATGAAGGGTCTGCGAAACCTCGAAGAAGCGATCTCTTTCTGCCGTGAGTTTTTGCCGTTCGGCGAGGCCCAGTTCGAGTTCACGCGTGCGCGCCCGCACCTGACGCCGAAGCATGGCCGACCAGATGACCGCCCCGCCGGCCAGCAGTACCAGGGCGAAAACCGCGCGACCGTACTTTCGCAGCTGGCCGGCGAAGGGGACGGGCGGCGGGGGAATTGTGAGCGTGTTCTCCACGATGCCGCTCATCGAGGGCGAGGCCCGGATCCGCTCCAGCGCCTCGACGAAGCGGGCGAGTTCGGTGCTGCGCCCCTTCATGGCCACGAGGTAGTACGAAGTGGAGGCCACGTCCACCTCCACGAGATCGGTGAGGCCGAACTGGGCGGCCACGTGACGCAGTGTGAGTCCGTTCCCCGCCACCATCGTGGCTTCCCCGGCCAGCAGCTTCTGAACCGCTTCGAACTGGTCGGCGCACAACCTGAACCGGGGCCTTCGATCGGGAGGAAGCTTCAACAGCGTTTCATGAAGCAGGCCATTCTCGAGAAGTGCCACTCGTTCTGCGGAGAGATCCTCGAGCCCCTTCGGATACTCGGCCCGCCCCGCCGGAAACAGCAGCGACATATGCATGTTCCAGATCGGCGAGAGCAGGTCGTAGCGTTCGGCCCGTTCCCCGGAGTAGGCGACTGCAGCCAGATCGGCCCGCCCCTCGTTGAGACTCGCTATTGCCTCCGGCCACGAGCCGAGTCGAAACTCCACGTCGTATCCGGCCTCGGCCGCGGCTAGCCGGACCACCTCGATGTTGAATCCACGCGCTTCGCCTTTCGCATCCTTGTATTCGAAAGGCGGGAAGTAGGCATCCCCCGCGTAGATCAGTCGGGGTCGCGCCGTAGCCGCCGCGGAAGGCTCCGCCTGAGGCTGGGCCGCCCACAATGGACGGACGGCGATCAGGGTTGCAATCACCACACAGAGCGACAACACGACGCGCGAGGTCGCGCCGTTCGCAATCGGCGCGCCGCTGTGCTTTCGCGGGGGAGGGGAACTCATGGACTGGCCGCAAGCGTGACTCTACTCGTCAGCTTCCCGACTTTCCTGCCTCATTCAGGTGGATTGCCAGCATCGTCGATATCGCCGGTGTCCATGGACCGCTGCTAATCTCCCAAAATGTTGCGTCCCTCGGCCGGAGGATCACTCGAGTTTCCCGATCGGGGTTCAGAAAGATCAAGGTCAGGCCCTCACCAATGGTCTTAAGGTGATCGCGCGTCGCGGGTACTTCGATGAGGTATCCGCACCGAAGTGACGCGTTGACGGCGTCGCGGCGGTAATCGCTACGAAGCTCGCTACGACGGCCGAAGCGCGAAGCGGACCTGGATGGGCAGTGACGCGGCCTGCACGTCGGC
>CAZFQH010000493.1:0-3455 GCA_964520805.1 uncultured Acidobacteriota bacterium
CGGTGGGCGACAACATCCTTGGCTCGGAATCGGCCGCGGATTTCAAGGCGAAGTTCGAGCAGCCCTACGCGGACCTCCTGAAGGCCGGGGTGAAGTTCTACGCATCCCTCGGCAACCACGACAGCCCGGAACAGCGCAACTACGCGCCCTTCAGCATGGGCGGCGAGCGCTACTACACCTTCCGTCCCGCCGCCGCGAACGATGACAAGACCCTTACCACCGGGGTCCGTTTCTTCTCCCTCGACAGCAACTACCTTGATGCGGAGCAGCTGGTGTGGCTGGAGAAAGAGCTGTCGTCCTCGGATTCGGATTGGAAGATCGCGTTCTTTCATCACCCGTTGTACTCGTCGGGAAGAACCCACGGGTCGTCGCTCGATCTACGTAAGACCCTGGAACCGATGTTTCTCCGCTACGGCGTGGACGTGGTCTTCTCCGGCCACGACCACTACTACGAGCGGGTGAAACCCCAGCAGGGCATCACCTACTTTGTATCAGGCTCCGCGGGCTCCCTTCGCAAAGGCGACTACGGCCGCCCGCAGCCTTTCTCGGCCACCGGCTTCGATCGCGACTTCGCGTTCATGCTCGTGGAGATTGACGGCCCGAAGTTGTACTACCAGGCGATCTCACGGACGGGGCAGAGCGTCGACTTTGGCGTGATCGAGAGCGGCCGCGTGAAGTAGCGTCAGCCAGATGCAGCGTAGGGGAGGCAAGCGTCGTTCGCTGCTCACCGCTACGCGGGCCTTGCGACGGCTTCCTCTGTTCGGCAACGCACTGACGTCCGGCCGGTAGATGTCGGAGACTGCCTGGGATCTACAAAGTTAAGGAGATTCCAGTGGACCCTAGTGCAGCGTCTCAGATCGATTCGTCGTCCGCGCATCGCGGAAACCTCTCCGGCAACGAGGCGAGCGCCTCAGGAGTCTCCTGGCCCGCCGTGCTGGCGGGCGCTCTTGTTACCTCGGCGCTTTCGATACTGCTTCTTGAGCTCGGAATGGGCCTAGGCATGGCGGTCGTGTCTCCCTGGGCGGGGCGTGGCGCGTCGGCTTCAAGCATGGGCACGGCGAGCCTCATCTGGCTGATTGTCACGCAGATCATAGCCGCCGCGACGGGCGGCTATGTGGCCGGGCGCCTCCGCACAAAATGGGCCGACGTACACAACGATGAGGTGTTCTTTCGTGACACCGCTCATGGGTTCCTGGTTTGGTCGGTCGGCCTGGTGATCGCCGCGTCTCTCCTGGCCTCAGCGGCAGCCGCGATCATAGGCGGAGCGGCGGTAGCAGGAACCGTGGTGGCCGCTGGTGCCGCGGTCGGGGCGGGAAGCTCCGCGGCGCAGGGAAGCGGTCCCACCGCGGCGCCAACCAGCGGCGCCAACGGCTATTTTGTCGACGCACTGTTTCGCACCGATGAGTCGCGCCCAGATCCCAACGGCGGCGCCACAACCGCAGAGGCCGGGCTCATCCTCGCGAATGGCCTCACCCGCGACACGATGCCGGCCGCGGACAGAACTTATCTCGCCCAGTTAATCGCACGCAGGACAGGGCTCTCGCAGGCCGACGCGGAGAAACGCCTTTCCGAGGTGCTTTCGCAGATCGAGGCCAGGAAGGCCGAAGCGAAAGCCGCCGCCGACGAGGCCCGCCAAGCGGCGGTGAAGGTATCGCTGTGGATGGTGGTCGGCCTTCTGGTCGGAGCTTTCTGCGCCTCCTTCGCCGCGACCGTGGGCGGACGCGAGCGAGACCGTGTGACTGTCTAACTTTATGACCAGGAGAGTGAAATGAAACGATCCGCGCTGTTGTGGTTGATAGGCGTACCCATCCCCATCATCTTTTTGATTGCCCTGTTTCGATAGTCCTGCCCCCGTCTGCCGACAGGTTAGGGCAGAGGGGCGGCGAACCCATTTTTCGGACACCCTGCGCCCGGTGACGCAGGAGTGAGGCAGCCCCAGGTCGGGGGCTGTCGCTCGCATCACGCGAGAACGTTCGGCCTGCCGTTAGTTACATATGAGGATCACGCAAATGATGGACAAAATGGATAATGCGGATGCAAACCGCGACCCGATTACGGACGCACCCGGCGCTCACCCGGTTGGCGCTGGAGTGGGTGCCGCCGTTGGCACCGCCGTGGGCGCAGCGGTTGGCGCGCTAGCCGGTCCTGCGGGGATGGCGGCCGGTGCGGCCTTGGGCGGGGCCGTGGTCGGCGGTCTTGCGGGCGGCCTTGCGGGCAAGGCGGCCGGCGAAAAGATCGACCCGACGGTCGAAGACACATACTGGTCGAAGTCGTACGCGACGGCGCCTTATGCCGCTGCGGGCACGGACTACAAGACCTATCAGCCGGCTTACAAATACGGCTGGGAGTCGTATCAGAACTATCCGGGAAAGAAGTTTGAGGACGTCGAGCCCGATCTCTCGCGCAACTGGGACAACAACCGTGGCACCTCCTCCCTGGCCTGGGACAAGGCCAAGTCAGCGACGCGCGATGCCTGGCATCGCGTTGAGCGAGCGATGCCCGGCGACGCGGATCACGACGGACGCTAGTCCGTTAGGACCATGGGCTCAGGGTGGCTTTATAGGGCGCCCTGAGTCTTCTTTGACTCTCGCCATAGCCAATAGATGGCGTCACCCGAAATCGAAGGATGCGTGACCCAGGGCGTCTGAGAACTGGGTCCATGTACCAGCCAGGAGTACAAGCACAGTGAACACCGGGCACTTGAAGCGATACCGCGATGTCGCTCGCCTCCTCATCCGCTATGGCCGGTCCGATCTGGTCCGTCAGGCCGATCTCGAAGGTCTGAAGGACGAACACGAGAAGGATCAAGCCAAGGACACGCCGCTCCTCGATCTTTCCACGCGTTTCGCGAAGGATCTGGAGGCGCTTGGCCCTACCTACATCAAGATCGGACAACTGCTCTCGACCCGGGCCGACCTCCTGCCCGCCCCATTTCTCGAAGCGCTGACCCGCCTCCAGGACAACGTCGCCCCCTTCCCTTTCGAACAGGTTGAAGAGATCGTGACCAGCGAACTGGGCGTCCGGATCTCCAAAGGCTTCTCGTCATTTGATCGTGAACCATTGGCCGCGGCCTCGCTCGGTCAAGTGCACCGCGCCACCATGCGCGACGGCCGGGCGGTGGCGGTCAAGGTGCAAAGGCCAAAGATTCGGGAGCAGATCGTCACCGACCTCGAAGCCCTCCTGCAAATGGCAGAGTTTGCCGACAAACATACTGAGGGGGGCCGGAAACTTGGTTATGCCCAGATCGTGGAGGAGTTCCGCAAAAGTCTGCTCCGAGAACTCGACTACCGGCAGGAAGCGAAAAACCAGGCGACCCTGCGCGAAAATCTTGGGGAGTTCAAGCACATCGTGGTGCCGCAGGTCATAGAGGACTACAGCACCGCGATCGTCTTGACGTCCGAGTTCGTGAAGGGCAGCAAAATCACGGACATGGGCCCGTTCGCGCAAACTCCGGT
>CAZFQH010000494.1:0-2880 GCA_964520805.1 uncultured Acidobacteriota bacterium
CAACATTGCGGCGATTTATGGATTGGAGGAGGTAGGGGCGAGGCATGCCTCGCCCGATGCGGGTGCGGGACTGGGGCCACAGAGTCTCGAGGTTGTCGCGCAGCGCGCAGCCTGGCCTTGGGCCACCACCTCGTAGAGCGCTGTGGTGCCCCAAGGGCAGGCTGCGCGCTCTCGGGCCGATGGCGCCGGTTTTGGGTGTCGGGGTGGCAGCCAGCGTCCACGCCACGATGCCGGTTGACCGGCGAACCCTGCTTGCACTACCCGCGCTCACTTCCCGCACCGTCGAGACGGCGGGGCAGAATACCGCGGGCAACCTCGATCCTGCCTTCCGGCATAGGGAGTCCACGGAGTTCGAGGGAGAGGCTGCGAGTATCGCTTGGGCTCGCGCCGTCTGGGGTCCGCTCGTCGGCGAGGAATCAGCGCGGTGAGGCGTGCCGCACGGGGCTACCGGTAAAAGAAGAGAGATTCGCCCCCCCGACGTCCGCCCAACGGCATGTCGTGGCTCTTTTTGACCTTTCTCTCGTTCCTGGCTTTTTCGGCGCTCGTCACCTCGCTCTCGGCCTTCTTCCTCTCCGAGGACTTGAAGCTGCTCCTCGCCGCGCCGATTTCGCAGACGCGCCTTTTCTACTCGCGATACTCGCGAACGCTCCTGCAGTCCTCCTGGATGGTAGTCGCATTTCTGACCCCGGTTCTGCTGGGCATCGGTCTCGCGCGCTGCGCACCCGGGTCGTACTACCTGACCGTGCCTCTCGTTCTGATTCCATTCGTGGTGATCCCCGTGGCCTTCGGCAGCGTGGTCACGCTGGTGCTGGTGAACGTCTTCCCCGCCAAGCGCCCAGGCGCTAGCGAGAAATGAGCCAGGGCTGCTAACGAGAAATGGGCCACCGGCCCTGTTGTCGGGAGGCGGGTGGGATGGACTGGCAGAGGTGACGGTCATGATGGGATTGCCCGAGCAGTCCTTGAGCAACTGCTCGATGTCCTGTCGATACGAATCCGCTTTCTCGGCCCGCTCTATCTGGGGGACGGTGGTTCCCTTTGACTGGATCACCTTCACGACCGCCCCGCGGGACACTTTCAGCAAACGGGCGATCTGGCGTTTGCTCACCCCCTTGGTGTGCAGTTCCAGGATCGCCATTCGTTGCTCGCGTTTCAGCATGTGCGTTCTTCTCTTCCATGAGTTTCCGGAGTCGCACCAGGTCCGCGATCGCGTTGTCGACGCAGCGCATGGCCTCCTCTTTTTTCGGTTCATCCATAAAACGCCGCCCCTTCGTGCCAGTGGCGCTGTGCGGCGCGAAGCCTGGCCTTGGGCCACGACGCGACAACGCAGCCACGATGTCGAGATCGTTCAGCAGGGCTTTGGCTGGATTCGCGGACACGGATTCTTGCGCCATCTCCCGCCTGGTCTTCAGGAAAAGCAGCGGCTCGTCCACGATGCGGCGGCGCAGCGATGGCAAAGCATCCCTCCACGCCGCGTAGAGCTCGCCCACCTGCCTTGTGGTTAGCTTCTCTTTCGCCGAAGTCGCGCCCAGCAACTCGCAATCGCTGGATTTGGCGCGCGCCATCGGCAGCGCCTATCAGCCGGCCATCTCCCCCGACGGCGAGTGGGTGGCCTTCGTGGTGGCCAATCATGTGATCCGCAAGAGCCGGCTTCGTGGCGGCGGAGCTACGACCGTGACCACCACCGACGACCTCACCGCCGCCCTCGCCTGGACCTCCAACGACGAGATTATCTTCGAGAGAATAGGTTCCGACTCCGGCATAGAGCGCGTGAGCGCCTATGGTGGTGCGGCGCAAGTGCTGATTCCGATCGACAAAGCCGCGGGCGAACAGGCCCAGCGACGACCGTTCGTGCTGCTCGACGACGGCCTCGTTCTTTATGCGAGCACTTCCACCGATGGCGTTGTCCACCTGGCCGCCTTCTCGCTCAAGGGCGGAGGCCGCGCGCGTCTCGATATCGAGGGCCGTCAGGCCCTGGGGATGGTCGATGGGCATCTGCTGTACGCGACCCGAAACGGCCTTTTGATGGCCGTCCCCTTCGACGTGAGCAGTCTGCGGGTCTCGGGGACCCCGCTCCAGCTTTCAGACCAGGTGTCGGCAAGCCAACTCGGAACCGCGGTCATGCGGTCCTCCGCCGGGACCCTCGTGTACTCGCCTCCTGTCTCGCCCGTCTCGAGGCTGATGCTCGGCGACGCGGCGGGCAAGGCCACGCCCCTAAGCGACGCCGCGAAGGCGTATGGGTCCCCGCACTTCTCTCCAGACGGCCACCGCATCGCGGTGAGCCTCGCCGAGAGCGGAAACCAAGATCTGTGGATCCTCGACCGCGTGTCGAAGGAGGCCACGCGGGTGACCCGCGGCGGGAACGGCACGGTCGAGCTTGAAGGGTGGATGCCCAACGGCAAGACGCTCCTCTTCACCCGCGATTCCCAACTGTGGATCGTCCCGGTGGACGGCAGCGCCGAGCCTCGCAGGCTCATCGAAACGGCAGGGCTGATTGAGGGCGCATCCCCGATGCCGGACGGGCGATCGCTCCTCGTCACACGCCGCGGCAAGACGCATGACGGGCTCCTGGACATGGAAGAACTGGTGCGCGTGCCCATCGAGGGCGCGGCGCCACCCGTTCCCGTAGTCGCTTCTCGAAGTTCAGGTGGTTCCATCCGGCCGGTCAATCCCCGGGTCTCGCCGGACGGGTTGTTCGTTGCGTTCCAGGGCCGTAATGACCAACAGCTGTACGTTCGTTCTCTCGACGGAGCGGTTGCGGTGCAGGTGTCCGAGGCCGGCGGCGACCGGCCGACGCGACAGTCGCACCCTCTTCTATCAGACCTCGGCCGGCCTCATGACCGCGGAGCTGCAGAACAGCCCGACCTTGAGCGTCCTCGGTCG
>CAZFQH010000494.1:2890-3455 GCA_964520805.1 uncultured Acidobacteriota bacterium
TCCGGCTCCGGGTTCGGCTACCGACGTCAGCGCCGATGGAAAGACACTCCTGATCGTGGTGCCGGTAGATCCGATGTCGCAAGTTCTCGTCGTTCTCAACTGGACGGCTGAGGTGCGACGTCTGCTGCGCGGGCGGGACGTAGAGCCCTGACGACCCCGGGCGCCGTCCGAACTTCCGGCGGCCCCGCACCTAATAGACTGTCATCCATGCCTCTGGTGCCTGGATCGCGCATTGGACCCTACGAAATCACCGCCGCCATCGGCGCGGGCGGCATGGGCGAGGTGTTCCGCGCGCGGGATACGAAGCTCAATCGTGATGTCGCGATCAAGGTTCTTCCCGCAGCGTTCGCACAGGATCACGAACGCGTGACGCGGTTCAAACGCGAAGCGCAGGTGCTGGCCTCGCTGAATCATCCGAACATCGCGGCGATATATGGGTTGGAGGAGATAGGGGCGAGGCATGCCTCGCCCGATGCGGGTGCGGGACGTGCCACATCCGCAGCAAACGGGCCGGGCATGCCCGGCCCCTATGGTTCGATCGTCGCCCTGGTGATGGAACTTGTCG
>CAZFQH010000495.1:0-3380 GCA_964520805.1 uncultured Acidobacteriota bacterium
CACATGGAGAGCCTCGACGGACTCTTTTCCGACGACGGACGCCTCGTTTTTGTGCGTGGAGACATTGCCGACCGAGATTCCGTGCGCGCGGTTTTCGCCGAACACCGTCCGCAAGAAGTCGTCAACTTCGCCGCGGAAAGCCACGTCGATCGCTCCATTGACGGCCCGGGCGATTTCGTGCGGACGAACGTGAACGGGACCTTCGAGCTGCTCGAAGCCGCGAGGGTCCTCGTGGCCTCCCTCTCAGGCGAAGACCGGAACGCTTTCCGCTTCCTGCACGTGTCCACCGATGAGGTGTACGGCTCTCTCGGTGACACCGGCGCTTTCCGTGAAGACACGCCTTATGCCCCGAATTCGCCCTATTCCGCATCGAAAGCGTCGGCCGACCATCTGGTTCGGGCCTGGCACGAGACCTACGGCCTGCCCACGCTGATGACGAACTGCTCCAACAACTACGGTCCGTATCAGTTCCCCGAAAAGCTGATTCCGCTGATGATCATGAACGCCCTCGAGGGCAAGAGCCTTCCCATCTACGGCGATGGCGGAAATATCCGCGACTGGCTCTTCGTGACCGACCATTGCGACGCCATTCTGGCTGTCCTTGAGAAGGGTGTGGTGGGGGAGAAGTACAACGTGGGCGGCAACTCGGAGCGTACCAACCTGCAGGTGGTCGACGCCTTGTGCGCGGCCATCGAAGCCGAGCGTCCCGCGGCCGCGAATACGGCACTCAAGGCCAAGGGCCACGATTCCTATACGTCGCTCAAGACCTTCGTGAAAGACCGGCCCGGCCACGACCGGAGGTACGCGATCGACGCCTCCAAGATTCAGCGTGAACTGGGCTTTGTGCCCAAACATCCTTTCGAAACCGGGCTTCGAACCACCGTGCGCTGGTATCTCGACCAAGCTGACTGGAGTGCCGCGGTGACCCGCGGCAAGTACGACCGCGAACGCCTCGGCAGCGGCGCCAAGGCCTGATTCTCTCGCGGCTTTAGCAGGACTCGATGAAGATTCTCCTCGCTGGTGCCTCCGGGCAGCTAGGTCGGCAGCTAACGGCGCAAAAAGGCGGCCACGAGGTCATTGGGTTTTCACACAAGGAACTCGAAATCACCCGCCTGGACCAAGTCCGCACCGCGGTTCAGGCGCACCGGCCCGACCTGGTCCTCAACGCCGCGGCGTCCAACGAGGTCGACCGGGCCGAGGCTGACCCCGAAGCGGCTTTTCTCGGTAACGGGGTGGGTCCAAGAAACCTGGCTCTGGCCGCGGCGGAAATCGGAGCGGCGGTGCTTCATGTTTCGACCGACTACGTCTTCGATGGGCAGAAGGCTGCGCCCTACCATGAGTACGACCTTCCGAACCCTCTCTCCAACTACGGCCGCAGCAAACTCTCAGGTGAGGTGGCGGTTCGTCAGCTGAATCCGCGTCACTACATCGTGCGCACGGCCTGGGTCTACGAACCGCTCGGCAACAACTTTCCGAAGACCCTTTACCTCCTTGCCCTCAAGCACAAGGAAGTCAAGGTCGTGAACGACGTCCTGGGCTCGCCCACCTCGGCCGCGCATCTGGCCCGGGCGATCCTGACCCTGGTGGAAACCGGATCCTTTGGGACCTACCACATGGCGGGCGCGGGTCCAGGTGCTTCGTGGTTTGATCTCGCCACCCACTTTTTTCGCTCGCTCGGCCTCTCCACCGAAGTCCTGCCGGTGCCTTCATCCGATTTTCCCCGTCCGGCGCCCCGCCCGCGCTACTCCGTGCTCCGCACCATCCAGCCTCCCCAGATCCTCCTGCCACCCTGGCAGGAAGGAATTGACGAATTCGCCCGAGAAATGAAAACCCAGTTTGGAGACCTCGCAAAATGAGATTCCTGGCCACTGCGACGCTCGTCGCTCTTTCCGCTGCCGCTCCCGTTTTCTCGCAGGAGAAAGTGGACTACGAAGCGGTTCAGAAGATCCGAGATGAGGCTCTTGGTGCAAATTCGCAGGTGATGGAAACCCTGCGCCAGTTGACCGATGTCATCGGTCCCCGCCTGACCGGCTCCCCGCAGCTCAAAACTGCCAACGACTGGACGCGGAAGCAGCTCGAAGACTGGGGATTGGGCAATTCCCGCCTCGAATCCTGGGGTCCGTTCGGACGTGGCTGGTCCTTCGACCGGTCGTCCGTCACGTTGGTGTCGCCGCAGGGGCAGGCCGCCCCCCTGATCGCGCTGCCGAAGGCGTGGACCCCCGGAACCGAAGGCGCGATGCGCGGGAAGGTGATTCGTCCGGGCCGACTGGAGTCCGAGGCCGATCTCGAGAAATGGAAGGGGAAACTCGCAGGGGCCATTCTCCTCATGGGAGAACCGCGGGAGCTCAAAGCCCCGGACGCGGTTCTTTTTGATCGCTACGACGAGGATGAACTGCGCAAAGTGAGCATCTTCGAGTTTCCGCGTCCCCGTGTGGTTCCGGGTGCCGCTCCCGGGGCTCCCGTCGATCCCCAGGCGATGGTCCGTCGTTTCGGCTTCCAAAAGACTCTCCGTGAGTTCCTCGCAAAAGAAAAAGTGATCGCGACGATCGAAGGTTCCGGCCTGGATGCGGCGATGATCCGCATCGGCGGGGGCGGCTCACGCGTGAAGGGAGAAGAGCCGGGTCCGCTCGCCCTGGTGATGGCGGCCGAACACTTCAACCGCATCGCGCGTCTCATTGAGAAGAAGACCGACGTCGAACTGGAGATCGATGTGAAGGCCCGTTTCCATGATGAAGACCCGAATGCCTACAACACCATCGCGGAAATTCCCGGAACCGACCCGGTGAAGAAGAATGAGATCGTGATGATCGGCGCCCATCTTGACTCGTGGCATGGTGCCACCGGAGCCACCGACAATGCCGCGGGGTCCGCGGTCGCCATGGAAGTGATGCGCGTCCTCAAGGACATGAAGCCGAAGCGCACCATTCGTATCGGCCTTTGGACGGGAGAAGAGCAGGGGCTTCTGGGGTCCGCCGCTTACGTTCGCGAGCATTTCGGTGCCCGTCCCGCCCCCGCCCCGGATGCCAGCGGTCTCCCCGGCTTCATGCGCCGACCGACCGGCCCCATCACCCTCAAGGCCGACCATTCGAAGTTCTCGGCGTACTTCAACCTCGACAACGGCACCGGCAAAGTTCGCGGTGTCTGGGCTCAGCAAAACGCCGCCGCCGCGCCGATCTTCGAGTCGTGGATCAAGCCGTTCAAAGACCTGGGTGCCACCACGGTGAGCATGCGGAACACCGGCGGCACCGATCATCTTTCCTTCGATGCCGTGGGTCTTCCGGGTTTCCAGATGATCCAGGATGAGGCCGACTACGACACCCGTACTCACCACACCAATCTCGACACCTACGATCGCATCCAGCGCGAAGACATGATGCAGG
>CAZFQH010000496.1:0-3357 GCA_964520805.1 uncultured Acidobacteriota bacterium
AGCCGTGGGATAGTTGGCGCCGTCCGTCTCCATCGTACCACCCCTATGCGCCGGGACCACTGCGTCCCACCCAAGAGCGCGAACAGAAGGATGAGCAGCACCTCGAGTCACGTGTGGGCCGAGGCGGCACGGTCGCACGGCAGGCGCCGGGCCGAGGCACGAAATCGGCGTCCATTGGATGCCCTCGGAGATTTCGGTGTGCCGTCCAGAAACGACCGCCGAATTATCCCGTTGGGCCATGATCGGAGGCGTGGGCAGGTGGAAGTACCCCGCATTCGCGTACCACCTCCTGCGTCTCTGGGTGCTGCAGGCTGTCACCCGATCTAAGAGATGCGAGAGACAACAGGGAGGAGAGCACGCCAACCCCTTCGTTCAAACCCCGCCGGGCTTGACAAACGGCATCGCTTCACAGAAGGAAATTCCTATCCCGGCCGAAGCCATTACGCGCATCAACTACCAGGTCGGCTTTGGTGCCCTCGAGATGGACTTCTCCGATGGCGAGCTGCGGCATGCCGTGGCGATCGACGTCGAGGAGGGGGTGCTCAGCCCGAAGATGGTGGACAACATGCTGGGTTGCGCGTTCGTGACGATGGACCGATATCACGACGCGATCATGAGGGTCGCCTTCGGACAGGTCGATCCCGTCGTCGCTCTTGCCGAGATGGAGGCTGATGAGTCGTAGGGAGAAGCCGGTTCGACGGGGATCCCTATTATAATACAGTCAATTGACAATAGTACAGTCTCTGTACTATTGTATCGAGCATGCGACCGATCGGTACCACCCAGAGCGCCATCAGGATGCCGCTCAACCGCATCCTCGGCACCGAGGCGAACGTCCGGATCCTGCGCCTGCTTTCTGCCACCACTAGCGCGATGGGCCAGGCCGAGCTCGCACGTCAGACTGGATTGAATCCTTCCGGCGTCGGGCGCGCGCTTGCCGGCCTCGAAGAACTCGGTGTCGTCGAATTCGCGGGTGGTGGGGCGGGGAAGGCGCCGATGCTTCGTCGTCGCGGGCGGCTCGCCGAAATCCTGCAATCGCTATTCGCCAGCGAGCGCGCTCGATTTGACGAGGTCACCCGCCGACTGGCCACGATCTGTTCGCAGATGCCTGACCCACCGCTGTCGGCCTGGATCGAAGGCCCGGTCGCCACCGGCACGGACAGCGTCGATGATCCCGTCGTGTTCGGGCTCATGGTCCCGGTGAAAAGCGTGGAGAAAGCGCTCGATGCCCTGACGCCGGTCGTCGACGCCCTGAGCGAAGACCTCGATATGGCGATCGAGGTCCGCGCGGTGACGCGAGCTGACCTGGAAGCGTTGGGCAAGCAAGCCATCCCCTCCCTGCAGCAGGTGGTGTCGGTCTTCGGACCTCCGCCCACGCTGCTGTTGGGTCGATGGACACCTGTGCCGCCGAAGAAGAGGCACGCGGATCTCGATGCCGACGCCCTGGCGCGAGCGGAAGGTGTTGCCGAGCTGCTGAAGAAGGACCGAACGCTGGTCGATCGCGCCCAGGAGTACCTCGAGCGGCGGATGGCCGGCGCCTCGCCTGCTGAGCGCCGCGACCTTGCTGAATGGGTGAGACTGCTGCAGGTGACCAGCCCGGTCCGGATTCGGCGCGCGCTGGTCGCCGACACCGAACGCGGAGCTCGGCTTCGCCAGTCGATGCCATTCCTCGAAGTGCTGACTCCGCGCGAACGGATTCAGGTTGCTGCGCGGCGGCGTGCGCGCAAGAAATGACACTCGAAGAGCTCGAACATGCTATTCGGGCCGCTTGCGACATCACCGGCGACACCGAAGTCTACGTCTTCGGTTCACAATCCATCCTCGGCCAGATTCCTGATCCGCCAAGCGCTTTGGCAATGTCTGCGGAAGCTGACATGTGCCCGCGCCATCGAACGGACCAGACCGAGATGCTGAACGCGATCGGCGAGGGCTCTCCCTTTCATCGGACGCATGGCTTCTATGTTCATGGTTTGCCGATCGAAGAGGCCGCGGTGCTGCCTGCGAACTGGCAGATGCGGACGAAGCCGCTGCGGCTGTCCGGAAGTCGCGGGACCGGCCTGTGCCTGGAAGTCCATGACCTTGCAGCGTCAAAGTTGGTGGCGTTCCGGGAGAAGGATCGGGCGTTCGTCCGCGTGTTGCTGGGCGCAAGGCATTTGAAAGCCCGAACTCTCGTCGCCCGCATTCGCCGACTTCCGATCGCCCCTAATGTTTGCGATCGCCTCGCCAACTGGGTTCACCGAACGGTTCAGGAGCTTGATTGAACCTGACAGCCGAGCGAGGGTGTCCAACACCGTCATGCCTTTGGCTTGAATCGGCCACCGTGCCGAGCGTACCGCCGGCAAGACTTCGATGAGGAGACCTTCGACAACCCCCTCAGCCCGAAGATGGTGGACAACATGCTGGGTTGCGCGTTCGTGACGATGCACCGATATCACGACGCGATCATGAGGGTCGCCTTCGGACAGGTCGATCCCGTCGTCGCTCTTGCCGAGATGGAGGCCGAATGAGTCCCAGGGAAAAGCCGATTCCCAACAGCTACTGGCTGCCCGGCGGCCGAGTCGTGGCCGGCGAGTATCCCGGAGATCTGGCCGAGTCCGACGCGCGCGCAAAGATTGCCGCCCTGCTCGGCGCGGGAGTGACCGCGTTCATCGACCTCACCAGCGAGGCTGACCGGATGGTCTCGTACGAATCGGTCCTGGCCGTTGAAGCCACCCGCCTTGGCGTGAGCGCCACGCGCGTGTCCCTTCCGGTGCGTGACATGGACGTGGCGGTGACATCGCTCCCGACGATGGAGACGCGCGCGCCTCCGAGGGGTCGCCCGTCCGACGCGCGCACTCGCCCAGCTAATTGCGCAGGACCTCGCCACATAATGGCCCGCTCCCCGGGTATTGCGCCGAGTTTGACCGACGTCGTGTCGTCCAGCGTTATGCGCGTCGCCGGTCCGATATAGAGATCACGACGGGCTACCTGACGCCCTACCAGATCCGTTGATCTGCTTCGTTTCCTGACGCACTCCGCCCTTACCGATGACGAGCTCGGCCCACTGCAATACCACCACCGACTTCTCCTCTGGGGCAGAGGTCGCGGCATCGCGTACGTAGCCCATGAGGAGGGCGCTGCTGTCACGCACGGCCTTCCGTCCACAGACCAGTGCGATGAGGCCCGAGTGGAAGGGGACCGCGAGGTCTAGTCTCATCGCTTCGTCGGATCGTATCTCGACTCTCCGCATCGGCGAGGGAGGACGCCGCCTGCCGCACGCGCCGGAGTCCGATCTACATCACGCTCATCATCTTGTCAGCGGTCTAACGCTGGCTTCTGCTGCGAGCGGACCGACCGATGCTGCGTGCTGCGCTGAAG
>CAZFQH010000497.1:0-3345 GCA_964520805.1 uncultured Acidobacteriota bacterium
GGTGGTTGAGCTCCTGCTGGATGCGGTTGTAGCCCTTGAGGTTGAAGCGGGCCGAGAAGTCGGGCTCGAGGTTCGCATCGGGGGGCGTCTCGCGGAAGCCGTCAAACGTGTACGGGAAGTGGCCGTGATTGATGACCAGCGGATAGCGGGCGTTCGGATGAGTGTCGAAACCCTCGGGCAGAAGGATGTTCGCGCCGAGGTGAATGTCGCGGCCCCAGAACTTCGACAGCTTCTCGCTCTTGATGCGGATGTGTTTGATGTATTTCGTGTCCGCGGGCCGCGGAATGGGCGGGATCTCCTGGTCGAGCGAGATCGCGGCGATGAGGCCGCCCTTCGACGGGTCGATCGTGATCTTCCGCGGCGTCGAGTAAAAGTTCCCCGGCGCGGCATTCCACTGCTGGCCTTCGCCACGGTCCATGGGCAGCTTCACGGTGTGGCCGTCGGCGCGTTTGAACGTCTCGTACTTATGAAGGAGAGCCTGTACGTTGTAGGTCCCCGGAGGGATCTGCTTCAGCGATTCCACCGGATAGCCGAGAACGCCGCCCTCGAAAACCGCGGCCTGACCGGGCTTCAAACCGTCCACGTCCACCCCGAACACCTGCTGCGAGTTGAGCGAGGTGTCGGAGATCTGAAAGCGCGGCTCGGATTTATCGTCGGTCGAAATGAGGAGAAGGACACGGCCATCGAACGGCCCCGACCCCAGGCTTGCGGGATAGGTCACCTCAAAGCGGAGGGCCGTGGCCGGCGGCTGTGCTTTCGCGGGACGCATCGAAAGCAGGCCGAAGGCACCGAGTACCAGGGGCAGGGGGGCTAAGCGAGCGAAGAGAGACAGTCGTGGCATGGGGCCTCCTGGTCAGCCTTCGAGACGAAGGCGGGCCGCGATTCTATCGGGGCTCAGTAAACCGCGTCGTGATCTCCCACATTCACCGGGATGATCTGGTCTTCCTGAATCAACAATTCCAGGGTGATGCGGTACGAGAGGTTGATGGAGACTGAGTGAAGGCCTTGGCGCTTTCCGCTCAGGGAATGCAGGCGCAACGAGGGGTGGTGGGGGTTCAGTTCAAGCAGTTTCAGAGTTTTCAGATACTGTCGCTCCAGATCGGGACGTCGTTTTAGGAAGCGCGCGGCCCGGTTTGTGTACTGCTCAGTGAAAACCAGCCGATAGCTCATCGGCCAGGCTTCACTCGTATCTGACGCTTCACTCGCTCCACGTGGCGCGAAGGCGACTCCTGCACAAACCGTCCTGCGGCCAGATCGGCACGGGTGTCGGCGAGGGCCGCCTCCAGTTCGCACCCGCGCAGGTAGTGATACTGCGCCATCTCCATCACCACGAAGCGCTCCTTGCCACGCACCGAGACGATTGCCTCGGAATGCTGGGACAAGATGGATTCAAGGACGGCAACGCCCTTGGTTTTCAGATCATTGGCGGTCAGATGCGACATCGCGTCTCCTCAACAGTACTATTCATAGCACTATTGACAATACTCTTTAGAGGGCTATTAATCCACCCATGACGCCAGCGGGGAAGTGGGCGTAACTCCGCGCGTCCCCGCACCGGTTCCCCCCCCCAGGCGGCCCATTCGAAAGGCGGAGGACCTTACCCTTCCTTGGGGGCCTCGCTGATGATGGTCCGCAATCCGCTGACGTGGCCCTGGTCGTCTTTGAGGTGACGCTCGACCTGAAGGATGCTGATCTCCGTCCCATCCGCCTTGCGAAAGGTGCGTGTGTTCGGAAGCAGGACGGCGCTTGGGGTGAGTTTCCGAGTTGTAGCACTCTCGGAGAGTCCTCTCATGACCACGTAGTCCTGGGGAGCCTTCCCAACCATATCGGCGGGGTTGTAGCCAAGAACCCCCCGATGGCCCCGGCTCACGCGGACGAACTTCTTCTCCGTATTGATCTCATGAACGCTCAGCCCGGGCGGCGGTGAGTTGAAGACCTGATCGTATATGGCGGGACCCGACGGGGCGGCCCGTTCCAGGTCGTCCAGAAACCGGGTCATCTCGACGATCTTCACTTCCTTGGGGGAGAGGGCCATTTGAGTCTCCTAGGCGGTAGGTCAGGCGGTTTCGATCGTACGCCCATCGCACCCGCTCATATCGGGAGTGAGCACAGGGCATCGGTTGAAGTCTGTCAGCTCGACACCGACCTCAACGGAATCGGCGTCCTCTTGAACTTCACCGGTGAGTTCTCGAGTAGCTGTTGCGGCCGCGCGCACCCGTTCGAATCTCATCCGCGAATAGAACCCGCGGTCGTGGGGTTCCGTGTCCTGAAGCCTCATCTGGCCCGCGAATATGTACATCAATGCGGGGCGGGAGAAGAAGTGATCGGACTCGGCGGACACCAGCGTGATCCGCGACGACGGGTCGAGCCCGCGCACCCCCTGGGCCGCTTCGACGCCCGCAACACCGTTTCCGAGGATGACGTAGTGCACGCGATTCAGATGCCAGCGTTCATTGCAGGGTTTCGGCTGAAGAAAGGGAGGGCGGGACCAAACGCCGCCTCATCGTGGCTTCTTCTTGCGGGCGTGTCCCAGAATGCCCATCTCCGTCCAAGGGTTCAGGGTGGGAACTCCTGTGAATTCGAAGTCGGGCACATTGCGGGTTACCACCGTCATCCCATGGACCAGAGCCGTCGCAGCGATGAGCCCATCCCGCACGGGGCGCAGATCCGGTACGTGGAGTCGCGCACTACGTTGGGCCACCGCGGTATCCACGGGCAGGATCCGGTCCGTGAATGCCGGGAGAACCTGCCGGTTCAGCCACTCGCGGAAAACCGCTCCTTGCAAGGAGTCGCGGCGTTCGGCCCGCAGGACTCCGATTTCCAACTCCTGGATCGTAATCACGGAGAGAAACAAATCCGTGGCTTCCACACTGTCGGCCCAACGCGCGACGTTTTTATCCGATCGGCCGAGGCGAATCTTGCGCAACTCGGAAACTACATTGGTGTCGAGCAGATACATTCAAGGAAGGTCTGCCGCCTGGGCGTGGTCACGCGCGGGCGATATCTCGAGGTCGAGGTCTGCCATTCGCGGCATCGCAAGCAGATCGGCAATCCGGGTCGCCTTGGCGGTGATCTTCTTGTAGGCGTTAAAGGTCAGAAGAACATGAGCCGGACGACCTCGATCCGTTATGAAAACCGGACCTGCTTTCGCCGCCTTTTTGGCTTTACTGGCGTCCTGGTTGAACTGACGACTCGAAAGTGTGGTGATGGTCATGGCGAGGCTCAGATTGTAGAGATGTACCTACTTTACCGCACCGCACTCTGAAAACTGCTCCGGGTCTTTAGACTCCCGGTGGCCCAAGGCCAGGCTTCGCGCGGCCTCGCGGCCTTCTGCGTCAAGCCCGC
>CAZFQH010000498.1:0-3344 GCA_964520805.1 uncultured Acidobacteriota bacterium
CCCCGTCGCTCCGGCGGGAGTGAATCCCGCCTCCGCTTGGCATCAAGTTCTTACGTCTCACTTCCTAATGTCGCCTGCGATTGATATCCAATGAAGATCTACACAAAAACTGGCGACCAGGGGGATACCGGGCTTATCGACGGGTCGCGCGTTCAAAAGGACGATCCTCGGGTTTCGGCGTACGGAGACATCGACGAGCTTCAGGGCATGCTGGGGGTCATCAAGAGTGGTCTGTCCCAAGGGTCGCCCATGGGTGCGCTCCTGATGGCGATACAGAAAGACCTGTTTTCGCTCTCGGCCCGACTTGCGGACCCAAAGGACAAGATCGGCGAACGCAAGGACAAAGTGGTCACCGGCGAGGCGCGGATCGAAGCCCTGGAACATGAGATCGATGTGCGAGAGGCCGAGTTGCCTCCGCTCAAGGCCTTCATTCTCGCGGGTGGCGGACCGACCGGCGCTCAGCTTCATCTGGCCCGGACCATCTGTCGACGCGCGGAGCGTTCGGTCGTGGGCCTTGCCCGCCTGGTCGCCCTCGATCCGGTGATCGTCACATATATCAACCGACTCTCCGACCTGCTTTTCGTGATGGCCCGTCACGAGAACCACAAGTCGCAGCTTCCCGAAGACATCTGGTGAGCGGCGACCGACCGCCTTCTCCGTGGCCACTGCGGATCGCCGCGGTGTGCTTCGTGTTGTCGGGCGCGGCCGCCCTTGTCTATCAGGTCGCCTGGCAGCGGCTTCTCGCGTTGTCGACCGGTGTCGGCATTTATTCGATCGCGGCCATCACCGCGGCTTTCATGGCCGGTCTGGGTATCGGCTCTGACCTTGGTGGCCGTCTTTCCACTCGTCTTTCTCCGGTTCGCGCCTTGCGGGCGTTCGCAGTGGTGGAAATCGGCGTCGCGCTCTTTGCCCTTGTCAGTGTTCCATTCTTCTATGACGGGCTCTACCGGGGTGCGCCGTGGCTTTACGTGACGCCGGTCAGCGCCGTCTTCGCGCATTTCTTCTCACTCCTTCTTCCCACCACACTGATGGGGATGTCCCTGCCCCTGCTGGTTCGCGGTCTGGTGATGAGCCCCGAGCATGCGGCCCGGACTATTGGTCTGCTCTATGGAGCGAACGCGCTGGGCGCCGCTCTCGGCGGTCTCGCCACACCGTGGATTCTCGTTCGCTTTCTCGGGATAGACGGTGCGGTACTGGTGGGGGCGGGCCTTAGCGCGGTCGCCGGCCTCGGTGCCCTGGTCCTGGCGTCATTCACGAAGGAAGGGGGGCGGGCCCAAGATTCAGCGGAGGCGATTTCGGCCGTCGTCGAGGCTCCGACCACCGAGTCCCCGCAGCCTTTTCGTCTCTGGCTCCTGCTCTATGCGACTTCGGGTCTGGTTTCGCTGTCGCTGGAGATTGTCTGGTTCCGGGTGATGGACGTTCTCGCGAAGGGAGCGGCCTTCACCTTTGGAACGTTGCTCGCGATCTACCTTACCGGGCTTGCCGCGGGTACTTTTGCCGGCGCGCGCTTCGCGAATCGGATCACCCGGCCGTTGAACGCGTTCCTGCTCTGCCAGGCGGGCATGGTCGGGTGGACGCTTCTCGCCCACATCCTTCTGGTGCGCCTGCCGGCATCCCTCCCCGGGCTGGCCTGGCTCACCGCGTACGGCCTTCGTGATGATGGCGTGCAGATGAACCCCCTGGCCGTGGGCGACTTTCTCGCGGTGTATCTCGTGGTTCCCGTGTTCCTCTTCGGGCCATCCACGTTCCTCATGGGCCTCGGGTTTCCGATTCTCCAGCGCGCGGTCCAGGACGACGCCGAGACCGCGGGCCAGCGAGTCGGCTGGCTGCAGGCCGCCAACATCTTCGGGTGCGTGGCGGGGAGTCTGCTGACCGGCCTCGTCCTGCTCGACGTCTTCGGCGCCGCAGGGACCTTCCGTCTTCTGGCCCTCACCTCGGTCTTCGTCGCATTCGCCGCCTCGCGGCGGATTGGCCCTTCGCGCCTGAATCACGCGCTGGCCGCGGTCATCGCACTCATCGCCCTCTTCCCTTCGAACAATCAGCTCTGGATCCGCCTGCACGGCAACACCGACCCTGCGAACACTTTCGTCGAAGAGGACGCGGCGGGAGTGAACGCCCTCACCCCCAGACGTCCCACCGGCTACCACCTCTGGATTCACGGTCGCAGCAACAGCTGGATTCCCTTTGGCGATATCCACACCATCTTCGGGGCCCTGCCGGCCCTCGTTCATCCCGCTCCGCGCGAGATCGCCATTGTAGGCCTCGGTTCCGGCGACACCGCGTGGGCCGCGGGCCTTCGCGAAGAGACGAACCGCGTGACCGTTTTTGAGATCGCGCGGGCCCAGCCGCGGCTCTTGAGCCGCGTCCAGGACGGGCCGCGCATGGTGCGCCTGAAGTCGTTTCTGGCCGACCCGCGTATGAACATCGTGCGCGACGATGGCCGCCGCCGCCTCGAAAGCGACGGCCTTGGCTACGACATCATTCAAGCGGACGCCATTCATCCCGACGGGACGATGAGCGGCAACCTCTATTCGACCGAGTTCTACGCGATGGTCGGGAGACGGCTCAATCCGGGCGGAATCATGACCGCCTGGGTCCCGACCGAGAGGATCCGCGCGAGTGCCCTGAGCGCTTTCCCCCACGCCATCGACTTCGGGCCCCTTCTACTTTTGACCAACGAACCGCTCGCCATCGAGCCTGGAGCCTGGGAGGGCCGTCTGCGTGCATCCCGCACCATCGAATACCTCGGTCCGGCGCGGATCCACGAAGTCGCGGTCTTCATGCGAAACGCCCACGCCGTGGTCCGGCCGGGCCCGGATGCCGAAGTGAATCGAGATCTCGATCCCCGCGACGAGTTCGCGCGTCCGATGTCGCCCAAGGTCCGCCGCGCAGGCCCTTGAGGGGCGATGATCCAGAAACGAGAACGGTGCGCGCTTGGGACCAGGCTCCCTTGGTGAAGTGTCCATAGCGATTCTTGAATGGGGGGGGCGGTCAGGAAATCGGCAGTTCGTAGGCCGCGGCTTCGAGGTCGCTCCTGACGATCAGAATCGGAGCCGCGAAGGCCGGGGGATTCCAGGTTTTCCCGTCGAGGGCGCGGAACCGGGTCACCTCGATCAGGCGCTCCGGATTTGGCTCGACGAGGATGATCTCTCCGCGTTCGGTCTGGACCAGAAGGTGACGGCCCGCCCGGATGATCTGGCCGTGACCATAGCGGCCTTCTTTCCATCTTCGTTCTCCAGTCTGCGGGTCGAGACAGACGAACACGCCATCGTCGAGGCCGTATACCGACCCCTCGTGGGCGATGAGGTTCGCGAACTTCGATTTCAGCCGGGGAGTGGCCCACA